>CAZPDV010000054.1:0-9891 GCA_964585355.1 uncultured Aliiroseovarius sp. | reverse complement strand
CAGGCGGCGATCGACGAGGCCTATGAGGCGGGGCTGCTGGGGCCGAATGCGGCCAAATCCGGCTGGGATTTCGACCTTTACCTGACCCATGGCGCCGGCGCCTATATCTGTGGCGAGGAAACCGCCATGCTGGAAAGCCTCGAGGGCAAGAAGGGCATGCCGCGGATGAAGCCGCCCTTTCCCGCCGGGGCCGGGCTTTACGGCTGTCCGACCACGGTCAACAATGTGGAAAGCATCGCGGTGGTGCCCACCATCCTGCGCCGGGGGGGCGCCTGGTTCGGGGCGCTGGGCCGGCCCAACAATACCGGCACCAAGCTGTTTGCCATTTCCGGCCATGTGAACAACCCCTGCGTGGTCGAGGAGGAAATGTCGATCCCGTTCGAGGAGCTGATCGAGAAGCATTGCGGCGGCATTCGCGGCGGTTGGGACAACCTCAAGGCGGTGATCCCCGGCGGCTCGTCGGTGCCGATGGTGCGCGGCGCCGACATGCGCGAGGCGATCATGGATTTCGACTATCTGCGCGGCGAGCTGGGCTCGGGGCTGGGCACGGCGGCGGTGATCGTGATGGATAACAGCGTGGACGTGATCGCCGCGATCTGGCGGTTGTCCAAGTTCTACAAGCATGAAAGCTGTGGCCAGTGCACCCCGTGCCGCGAGGGCACCGGCTGGATGATGCGGGTGATGGAGCGGCTGGTGACCGGAGAGGCCGAGATCGAGGAAATCGACATGCTCTGGGACGTGACCAAGCAGGTCGAGGGGCACACCATCTGTGCCCTTGGCGATGCGGCGGCCTGGCCGATTCAGGGGCTGATCCGCAATTTCCGGGATGAGATCGAGGACCGCATTCGCGCCCGCAAGGCCGGCCGCGCGGTAGCGGCAGAGTAACCGGCATGATTTCGCGCGCCTATATCGCCAATCTGCCCCGCGGGGGCGGAAAACCGCCTGCGGGTGGCGATGGTTATTGCATAACAATGGCCTGCGCGCCCACCTCCTGTGCATCTGCAAAGGAGAAGATCATGGCGAAAACAATGACCTGGTTGATTGGCGCGGTGGCGCTGGTGGCGGCGGTGGCGGCCGCTTCGGCCTCGGATTCTGATACGGATTACAGCGCTCTGCGCAGCGATGCGCGGGTGCAGGGCGAGCTTCTGGGCGCTTCCGAGGCCTATCTGATCGACGAACAATGCCCGACCATCCGGCTGAGGCGGCTGAAACTGGTGGGCAGGGCGCTGAGCCTCAATTCCCATGCCAAGAGCCTGGGATATACCGGCAAGGAGGTCGAGACCTATGTCAACGACCCGGACGAGCAGGCGCGCTTTCGCAAGCTGGCGATGGAGTATCTGGCCACGCTCGGCGCGGTCGAGGGCGACCCCGAGAGCTTTTGCGTGGCCGGGCGGGCGCTGATGGAAAAGGGAACCTATGCGGGCTCGCTTCTGAAGGGCCGCTGACGAACAAGGGTGCCTTGCGGGCACCGGGACAGGCCGGCACATGCCGGGAGAAGGGATGAAGGGAACGAGATGAGAGTGCGTGCGGGCATCGGGAAATGCGCCCTGGCAGTGGCGCTGAGCGCGGGTCTGTCGGTGCCGGCCATGGCCGGTTCCGACGCGGCGCCGTCGCCGGGGGCCGGGCTCAACGTCATGCTGTTCTTTCTGGACGGCAGCCGGGATTTCACGATTTTCGTCTCGCCCAACTCGGTGTCGCGCGAGGTCGCGCTCAAGGCGGCGACGGACAAGGCCGGGCCGTTTTGCGCCGGGCGCCACCAATCGCACCGGATTCGCTTTACCAAGATCAAACGCTGGACATGGGGAACGCCCGATGCCTGGACCATTAACGGAAGCTGCTCATGACTGATCTGCGCAAAATCATCATCGACGACACGGAAGTCGAGGTCGATCCGGCCATGACCCTGATCCAGGCCTGTGAAGAGGCCGGGGTCGAGATCCCGCGCTTTTGCTATCACGAGCGGCTGTCGATTGCCGGCAATTGCCGCATGTGCCTGGTCGAGGTGGTGGGCGGCCCGCCCAAGCCGGCGGCAAGCTGCGCCATGCAGGTGCGCGACCTGCGCCCCGGTCCCGAGGGGCAGCCGCCGCAGATCCGCACCAACAGCCCCATGGTCAAGAAGGCGCGCGAGGGGGTGATGGAGTTTCTGCTGATCAACCACCCGCTGGATTGCCCGATCTGCGACCAGGGCGGCGAATGCGACCTGCAGGATCAGGCCATGGCCTATGGCGTGGATTTTTCCCGCTATCGCGAGCCCAAGCGCGCCAGCGAGGACCTGGATCTGGGGCCGCTGGTCTCGACCCAGATGACGCGCTGCATTTCCTGCACCCGCTGCGTGCGCTTCACCTCCGAGGTGGCCGGGGTCATGGTGATGGGCCAGACCGGCCGCGGCGAGGATGCCGAGATCACCACCTATCTGGGCGAGCTCATCCCCTCGAACCTGCAGGGCAATATCATCGACCTGTGCCCGGTGGGGGCGCTGACCTCCAAGCCCTATGCCTTTACCGCCCGGCCCTGGGAGCTGACCAAGACCGAAAGCATCGACGTGATGGATGCGCTGGGCTCGAATATCCGGGTCGATACCAAGGGGCGCCGGGTCATGCGCATCGTGCCGGTCAACCATGACGGGGTGAACGAGGAGTGGCTTTCCGACAAGAGCCGCTTTGTCTGGGACGGGCTGGCGCGTCAGCGGCTGGATCAGCCCTATATCCGTGAAAACGGCCGCCTGCGCCCGGCAAGCTGGGACGAGGCGCTGGCGGCGGCGGCCGGGGCGCTCAAGGGGGCCGACAAGCCGGCCGGGCTGGTGGGCGACCTGATGCCGACCGAAGCGGCCTTTGCGCTCAAGAACCTGATCGAGGGGCTGGGCGGCGCCGTGGAATGTCGCACCGATGGCGCGCATCTGCCGGCGGGCAATCGCAGCGCCTATGTGGGCACGGCCAGCATCGAGGACCTGGAAAACGCGCAGATGATTCAGCTGATCGGCACCAATCCGCGCGAAGAGGCGCCGGTGCTGAACGCGCGCATCCGCAAGGCCTGGCTCAGGGGCGCCCAGATCGGGCTGATCGGCGAGAAGGTGGACCTGACCTATGACTATGCCCATATGGGCGACGATCGCGCGGCGCTGGACCGGGTGCTGGGCCACACGTTCCAGCAGGTGCTTGAGGTGCCCTCGGTGGTGATCGTCGGGCAGGGCGCGATCAACGAGGCCGACGGTGAGGCGGTGCTGGCGGCGGCGATGCAGCTGGCCGAGCTGACCGGCTCGAAATTCATGGTGCTGCATACGGCGGCGTCGCGCGTGGGCGCGATGGATGTGGGGGCGGTCACCGAAGGCGGGCTCAAGGCCGCGACCGAGGCGGCGGACGTGATCTATAACATGGGCGCGGACGAGCTCGAGATCGCCCCCGGCGCCTTTGTCATCTATCAGGGCAGCCATGGCGACCGGGGCGCGCATCGCGCCGACGTGATCCTGCCGGGGGCGGCCTGGACCGAAGAGGCCGGGCTGTTCGTCAATACCGAGGGGCGGCCGCAACTGGCGCGCCGGGCCGGCTTCCCGCCGGGCGAGGCCAAGGAAAACTGGGCGATCCTGCGGGCGCTGTCGGGCGCGCTGGGCACGCCCCAGCCCTGGGACAGCCTCGAGGCGCTGCGCCGGGCCATGGTGGCGGCGGTCCCGCACCTGGCCGAGGTCGATCAGGTGGTGGAAAACAGCTGGCAGCCGCTGCCGCTCGGGAAACTGGCCAGCGCCACTTTCCGCAATCCGATCAAGGACTTCTACCTGACCAACCCGGTCGCCCGGGCCTCGACGGTGATGGCGGAACTGTCGGCGCTGGAGAAGGCCCGGCGGGCCGGAAAGATGGCGGCGGAGTGAGGCAGATGGCCCGGATATTCGGCCAATCGGCCATCGGGTTTGCGGCTTTGGCGGCCTGCGCGGCCCCGCCCGGCGGCGGCAGGCAAGCCACCTTTGCGCCGGAATATCTGGGCACCGAAACCCGGCTGCTGGAGGGCGACCTGGTGAGCTTCCTGGTGGCCATGAAGGGCGCGCGCGGAGCCGAGGATGTGGCGCGCTATGGCGAATGCGTGGCGGCGCAATATGCGCTGATCCGGGGCTATGGTTTCGTGCGCCATGTGCGCACCGATGTGGAAAAGAGAAATGGCGTCTGGTACGGCGATGCGGGCTATGTCATATCCGCGGCAATCCCGAAGGGGCTGCGCACCATCGACGCCGAAATCACGGTGCAGAACTGCGCCATGGAAGGGATACCCACGGTCTGAGGGCATGGATAAATGATCGAGTTCTTCACAACGACTAATCTGGGCATCGCGCTGCTGATTCTGGGGCAGGGCCTGCTTATTCTGGTGCCGCTGCTGGTGGCGCTGGCCTTCCTGCTCTGGGGCGACCGCAAGATCTGGGCGGCGGTGCAGATGCGCAAGGGGCCGAACGTGGTCGGCGCCTTCGGCCTGTTGCAGTCGTTCGCCGATTTCGTGAAATACGTGATCAAGGAGATCGTCATCCCCGACGGCGCCAACCGGGTGGTGTTCCTGCTGGCGCCGATGATCAGCCTGGTGATGGCGGTGGTGGCCTGGGCGGTGATCCCGTTCAACCCCGGCTGGGTGCTGGCGGATGTGAACGTGGCGGTGCTGTTCGTGTTTGCCGTGTCCTCGCTGGAAGTGTACGGGGTGATCATGGGCGGCTGGGCGTCCAATTCCAAGTATCCGTTCCTGGGCTCGCTGCGCTCGGCGGCGCAGATGATTTCCTATGAAGTGTCGATCGGGCTCATCATCATCGGGGTGATCCTGTCCACCGGCAGCATGAATTTCACCGATATCGTGATGGCGCAGAAGGGAAGCGCCGGGCTGCTCAACTGGTACTGGATCCCGCATTTTCCGATGGTGTTCCTGTTCCTGATCTCGGCCCTGGCCGAGACCAACCGCCCGCCCTTCGACCTGCCCGAAGCGGAAAGCGAGCTGGTGGCGGGCTATCAGGTGGAATATTCCTCGACCCCGTTCCTGCTTTACATGATCGGCGAATATGTGGCGATCGTGCTGATGTGCACGATCATTTCGATCCTGTTTTTCGGCGGCTGGCTCAGCCCGGTGCCGGGGCTGCCCGATGGCATCCTGTGGCTGCTGATGAAGATCGTGTTCTTCTTCTTCATCATCTCGATGGTCAAGGCGATCACGCCGCGCTACCGCTATGACCACCTGATGCGGATCGGCTGGAAGGTGTTCCTGCCGCTGAGCCTGGCCTGGGTGGTTTTCGTCGCATTCGCCGCACAATACGGCGCGTTCTGGGGCACCTATGCCCGCTGGGCAACCGGATCCTGAAGGGGGGCTGAGCATGGCTTTCGATTACGTTCGCGCAACCAAGTACTTCCTGCTGTGGGATTTCCTGGTGGGGTTCAAGCTGGGGCTGAAATATTTCTTTGCCCCCAAGGCGACGCTGAACTATCCGCATGAAAAGGGCCATCTGAGCCCGCGCTTTCGTGGCGAACATGCGCTCAGGCGCTATCCCAACGGCGAAGAGCGCTGCATCGCCTGCAAGCTGTGCGAGGCGATCTGCCCGGCCCAGGCGATCACCATTGATGCCGAGCCGCGCGACGACGGTTCGCGCCGCACCACCCGCTATGACATCGACATGACCAAGTGCATCTATTGCGGTTTCTGTCAGGAGGCCTGCCCGGTGGATGCCATTGTCGAGGGGCCGAATTTCGAGTTCGCCACCGAAACCCGCGAGGAGCTTTTCTACAACAAGCAGAAGCTCCTGGAAAACGGCGAGATCTGGGAAGCCGAGATCGCCCGCAACCTGCAACTGGATGCACCGTACCGATGACACGTTTCGACATATATGCAGCAAGGGAGGGGGCCAGATGAGCGTCGCCGATTTCGCATTTTACGCTTTTGCGCTGATCATCCTGGTTTCGGGCATGATGACGGTGGTCTCGAAACAGCCGGTGCATTCGGTGCTGTGGCTGATCGCGGCCTTCATCGGGGCGACCGGCCTGTTCGTGCTGCTGGGGGCCGAGTTCGTCGCCATGCTGCTGGTGATCGTCTATGTGGGCGCGGTGATGGTGCTGTTCCTGTTCGTGGTGATGATGCTCGACGTGGATTTCGAGGAGCTCAAGGCGCATATGGCCGAGCATGTGCCGGTGGGGCTGCTGATCGGGGTGATCGTGCTGATGGAACTGGGCATGATCTTCGGTGTCTGGCAGTTTTCCGACGGGGCCGAAGCGGCCCGCGCCGCGATCACGCCGCCGCTGGAGCAGGTGCAGAATACCACGGCGCTGGGGATGCTGGTCTATGACGATTACATCCTGCTGTTTCAGCTGGCCGGGCTGATCCTGCTGGTGGCGATGATCGGCGCCATCGTGCTGACCATCTATCACCGCCCGGATGTCAAGCGTCAGAACGTGCTGGCGCAGATGCACCGCGACCCGGCAAAGACGCTTGAGATGAAGGACGTGAAACCGGGGCAGGGGCTATGAAAAACAGGACCAACATGCGGGTTTTCGCGCACAGGACGGGAGCAAGGGGACAATGGTAGGGCTTGAACAATATCTGGGCCTGGCGGCGGGCCTGTTCGTCATTGGCATCTTCGGCCTGTTTCTGAACCGCAAGAACGTGATCATCCTGCTCATGTCGATCGAGCTGATGCTGCTTGCGGTCAATATCAACCTGATCGCCTTTTCGCATTTCCTGGGCGACATGGTGGGGCAGATCTTTACCCTGTTCGTGCTGACCGTGGCCGCCGCCGAGGCCGCCATCGGGCTGGCCATCCTGGTGAGCTTCTTCCGCAACCGCGGCTCGATCGAGGTCGAGGACGCCAACGTGATGAAAGGCTAGGAACATGGTCGGCATTATCCTTCTTGCCCCGCTGATCGGGGCCTTGATCGCGGGGTTCGGTCACAAGGTGATCGGCGACAAGGGCGCGCAATACCTGACCACGGGGCTGCTGTTTCTGGTGGCGATCCTGTCCTGGGTGGTGTTTTTCGACCTGCCCGAGGGCACGCAGCATATCCAGCTGCTGCGCTGGATCGACGTGGGCGGGCTGAGTGCGGACTGGTCGATCCGGCTCGACCGGCTGACCGCGATCATGCTGGTGGTGGTCACCACGGTGTCGAGCCTGGTGCATCTCTATTCGATCGGCTACATGGCCGACGATCCGCAATTCAGGGGCGAAAGCTACCGCCCGCGCTTTTTCGCCTATCTGAGCTTTTTCACCTTCGCCATGCTGGCGCTGGTCACTGCCGACAACCTGTTGCAGATGTTCTTTGGCTGGGAGGGCGTGGGCGTGGCCTCGTACCTGCTGATCGGGTTCTATTACAGAAAGCCCTCGGCCAATGCCGCGGCGATCAAGGCCTTCGTGGTCAACCGGGTGGGCGATTTCGGCTTTGCGCTGGGGATCTTCGGGTTGTTCTACATGACCGGCTCGATCCGGTTCGACGATGTGTTCGCCGCCGCCCCGGCGCTGGCGGAGGAGAACCTGCATTTCCTCTGGCGCGACTGGAACGCGGCCAACCTCTTGGCATTTCTGCTGTTCATCGGCGCCATGGGCAAATCGGCGCAGTTGTTCCTGCATACCTGGCTGCCCGATGCGATGGAGGGTCCGACCCCGGTTTCGGCGCTGATCCACGCGGCGACCATGGTGACGGCGGGGGTGTTCCTGGTGGCGCGGATGTCGCCGCTGATGGAAGTGGCCGACAGCGCCACCGCCTTCATCGTGGTGATCGGCAGCCTGACCGCCTTTGTCGCGGCCACCATCGGCTTGGTGCAGAACGACATCAAGCGGGTCATCGCCTATTCGACCATGAGCCAGCTTGGCTACATGTTCGTGGCGGCGGGGGTCGGGGTCTATTCGGTGGCGATGTTCCACCTGCTGACCCATGCCTTTTTCAAGGCGATGCTGTTTCTGGGCGCCGGCAGCGTCATTCACGGCATGCATCACGAACAGGACATGCGCAATTACGGTGGGCTGCGCCGCAAGATGCCGGTGACCTTCTGGGCGATGCTGATCGGCACCTTTGCCATTACCGGGCTGGGCATTCCGCTGACCAAGATCGGCTTTGCCGGGTTCCTGTCCAAGGACGCGATCATCGAAAGCTCGTGGGCGGCAAGCGAGGGCGGCTTTGCCTTCTGGATGCTGGTGATCGCGGCGCTGTTTACCAGTTTCTACAGCTGGCGGCTGATGTTCATGACCTTCTGGGGCAGCCCGCGTGGCGACAAGCACACCCACGAACATGCCCATGAAAGCCCGATGGTGATGCTGGTGCCCCTGGGGGTGCTGGCGCTGGGGGCGGCATTTTCCGGCATGCTCTGGTACGGGCAGTTCTTTGGCGATCATGAAAGGATGAACGCCTTTTTCAACCTGCCGGCGCATGAAGAGGTTGCGGCGGCCGAGGGCGCCGGCGAGGGCGCGGCCACAGAGGCGGACGCGGGGGGGGACGCGGGGGCCATGGCCCATGCGCCCGCCACCGGCATGGCGCCGCAGGGCGCGATCTACATGGCGCCGGACAATGACGTGATCGCCCGCGCGCACGAGGCGCCGGCCTGGGTCAAGGTCAGCCCGTTCATCGCCATGGTGGCCGGTTTTGTCATTGCCTGGTGGTTCTATATCCTGTCGCCCGGCGTGCCGGCGCGGCTGGCGCAGACCTTCCGCCCGCTCTACCTGTTCCTGCTGAACAAATGGTATTTCGACGAGGTATATGACTTCCTCTTCGTGCAGAATGCCCGGCGCCTGGGGCGTTTCCTGTGGAAATTCGGCGATGGCAAGGTGATCGACGGGTTGATCAACTGGATTGCCATGGGGCTGGTGCCGTGGGTGACCCGGGCCGCGGGCCGGGCCCAGTCGGGCTATATCTTCACCTATGCGTTCGCCATGGTCGTGGGGCTTGCCGTCCTGATCACCATGTCACTGGTCTTTGGGGGCTGAGAACAAGAACATGGAACATCTACTGCTATCATTCATCACCTTCCTGCCCCTGGTGGCGGCGGTCATCCTGGCGCTTTTCCTGCATGGCGATGACCCGGCGGCCCAGCGCAATGCCAAGTGGCTGGCGCTGGTGGCCACCAGCGTGACCTTCCTGGCCTCGCTGATCGTGCTGGTGCAGTTCGACCCGACCGATCCCGGCTTTCAGATGGTGGAAGAGGGCCAGTGGATCATGGGCATGCGCTACAAGATGGGGGTGGACGGGATCAGCGTGCTGTTCGTGCTGCTGACCACCTTCCTGATGCCGCTGACCATCCTGGCCTGCTGGAGCGTGACCACCCGGGTCAAGGAATACATGATCGCCTTCCTGTTGCTTGAAACCCTGATGCTGGGCGTGTTCATGGCGCTGGACCTGGTGCTGTTCTACCTGTTCTTCGAAGGTGGGCTGATCCCGATGTTCCTGATCATCGGCATCTGGGGCGGCAAGCGGCGCATCTATGCCGCGTTCAAGTTTTTCCTCTATACCTTCCTGGGCTCGGTCCTGATGCTGATCGCGATGATCTACATGTATGTGGATGCGGGCACCACCGACATCCCGACCCTGATGCACCACCAGTTCGACGCCACCACCTTCAGCGTGCTGGGCTTTACCATTGTCGGCGGGGTGCAGGCGCTGCTGTTCCTGGCGTTCTTTGCCTCGTTCGCGGTCAAGATGCCGATGTGGCCGTTCCACACCTGGCTGCCGGATGCGCATGTGGAGGCGCCAACGGCGGGGTCGGTGGTGCTGGCCTCGATCCTGCTCAAGATGGGCGGCTATGGTTTCCTGCGCTTCAGCTTGCCGATGTTCCCGGTGGGGTCCGAGGTGATGGCGACCTTTATCCTGTGGATCAGCGCCATTGCCATTGTCTATGCCTCGCTGGTCGCACTGGTGCAGGAGGACATGAAAAAACTGATTGCCTATTCATCCGTGGCGC
>CAZPDV010000053.1:0-9893 GCA_964585355.1 uncultured Aliiroseovarius sp. | reverse complement strand
TCGATGCAGGTCGGCTTCATGCGCCTGAGCGCGTCCATCATGCCCGTGCTTTCCACCTGGAACACCGCCACGGTCCTGGCCGAGGCATAGACCTTGTAGGTGGCCGGGTCATCGAGCGGGATGGCCGATATGTCCACCTCGACCCCGCGCCCCTTGAGCAGGTCGAGCGCGTTCTGGATCACGGTCAGGGTCTTGAGGCCGAGAAAGTCGAACTTGACCAGCCCGGCCTGCTCGACCCACTTCATGTTGAACTGGGTCGCCGGCATGTCCGAGCGCGGATCCTGGTAAAGCGGCACCAGCTCATCCAGCGGCCGGTCGCCGATCACCACGCCGGCGGCATGGGTCGAGGCATTTCTGAGCAGCCCCTCGATCTGCTGGGCATAGGTCAGCAGCCGGTCCACCACCTCCTCGGCGCGGGCCTCGTCGCGCAGGCGCGGCTCGTCCGCCAACGCCTTTTCGATACTGACCGGCTTGACCCCCTCCACCGGGATCATCTTGGAAAGCCGGTCCACCTGGCCATATGGCATCTGCAACACCCGGCCCACATCGCGCACCGCCGCCTTGGACAGCAGCGCGCCGAAGGTGATGATCTGGGCGACCTTCTCGCGGCCGTATTTCTCCTGCACGTAATGGATCACCTCCTCGCGGCGATCCATGCAGAAGTCGATGTCGAAATCGGGCATGCTCACCCGCTCGGGGTTGAGGAACCGCTCGAACAGCAGGTTGTAGCGCAGCGGATCGAGGTCGGTAATGGTCAGCGCATAAGCCACCAGCGACCCGGCGCCCGAGCCCCGCCCCGGCCCCACCGGAATATTGTGGTCCTTGGCCCATTTGATGAAATCGGCCACGATCAGGAAGTAGCCGGGAAAGCCCATGCTCTCGATGATGCCCAGCTCGAATTCCAGCCGCTTTTCATATTCCTCGACCGGCGCGGCATGCTCGATCACCGCCAGCCGCGCCGCCAGCCCCTCGCGCGCCTGACGCCTGAGCTCCTCGACCTCGTCCTCGGCAAAGCGCGGCAGGATCGGCTTGCGCTTGTGGGCGCGAAAGGCACAGCGACGGGCGATTTCCACGGTGTTTTCCAGCGCCTCGGGCAGGTCGGCAAACAGCGTCGCCATTTCCTGCGGGCTCTTGAAATAATGCTGCGCGGTCAGCCGCCGGCGCCCCTCCTGCTGATCCACATAGGCGCCTTCGGCAATGCACAAAAGCGCGTCATGGGCCTCGAAAAGCGCGCTTTCGGGAAAATACACGTCATTGGTGGCCACCAGCGGCAGGTCGCGCCGATAGGCGGCCTCGACGAACCAGCGCTCGGTGGCGGCCTCGGCCTCGGGCAGGCCGTCCTCGCCGGGATGGCGCTGAAGCTCGATGTAAAGCCGGTCGCCAAAGGCCTGGGCAAGCGTGGCCAGAAGCGCCTCGGCCCGCTCCGGGTGGCCGGCGCGAATCAACCGCCCCAGCGGCCCGTCCGCCCCCCCGGTCAGGCAGATCAGCCCCTCGGCATGGGCCTGGATATCGGCGATCGAGACCTCGGGCCGGCCGCCATCCTTGTCCAGGTAGAGGCAGGAATTGAGCTTGAGCAGATTGTCATATCCCGCCTGATTCTGCGCCAGCAATACCAGCGGCGCCGGCGGGCGGGCGGGCGCGCCCAGGGCCGGGGGGTCATAGGCCAGATCGACCTGACAGCCGATGATCGGCTGCACCCCCGCGCCGGCGGCGACTTCGGAAAATTCCAGCGCGCAGAACATGTTGTTGGTATCGGTCACCGCCACCGCCGGCATCCCGGCCGCCGCCGCCATTGCCGGCAGCTTCTTGACCGGCACCGCGCCTTCAAGCAGCGAATACTGGGTATGCAGGCGCAGGTGGATGAATCGGGGTTCGGCAGACATGGGCGCACCCTATGCCGGGACAAAACGCTTGCCAAACGGAAATCAATCGGTTTTGCTTGGGGCAATGACAAGCCCGCGTGTTTTCTACGCCGCATCGAGGACGCGCACAGGGGGGGCCGAGGTAAGGCGGCAGGTCAACCAAATGAATATCTCGTTTCTTCTGAACGGAGAGACAGTCGAGCTGACCGATGTCAGCTCCACCCGGTCGTTGCTGGACTGGCTGCGCGAGGAGCGCGGGCTGACCGGCACCAAGGAGGGCTGCAACGAAGGCGATTGCGGCGCCTGCACGGTGCTTGTCGCCGATGCGCAGGGGGTGCGGCCGCACAATGCCTGCATCACCCTTCTGGGGCAGCTGGACGGGCGCGCCGTGACCACGGTCGAGGGGCTTTCCGGCCCCGGCGGCGCGATCCACCCGGTGCAGCAGGCGCTGGTCGCCCATCACGGTTCGCAATGCGGGTTCTGCACGCCGGGCATCGCCGTGTCGCTGGCGGCGGCGCACCTGGATGGGGCCGACGACCTTGACGACCGGCTGGCCGGGAACCTGTGCCGCTGCACCGGCTATGCGCCGATCATCCGCGCCGCCCGCGCCGCCGCGCAGGAGCCGGTGCCGGCGTGGTTTGCCCCGGCCGGCGGCGCCCGCCCGGCCCCCGGCGGCGCCCATCCCGCCAGCATCGACGCCCTGGCCGACGAGATCATGCGCCGGCCCCATGCCACGCTGATTGCCGGCAATACCGATGTGGGGCTGTGGCTGACCAAGGGCCTGCGCGACCTGCCCGACGTGATCTTTCTGAACCAGGTCGAAGAGCTGGCCCGCCATGTGGTCGATGCCGATGGCATCCATATGGGCGCCATGGTCACGATCGAGACCCTGCGCACGATCATGGCCGGGCATCACCCGCATTTCGCCCGGATGCTGACACGCTTTGCCTCGACCCAGGTGCGCGCGGCGGCGACCCTGGGCGGCAACATCGCCAATGGCTCGCCGATCGGCGACACGCCGCCGGCGCTGATCGCGCTGGATGCAAGGCTCTATTTGCGGCGCGGCGACGACCGGCGCATCCTTGCGCTCGAGGATTTCTTCATCGAATACGGCAAGCAGGACCGCCGGCCTGGCGAGTTCATCGAGGGCATCACCATCCCGCCCCAGCCGGACCGGCTGAGGGTCTACAAGAACTCCAAGAGGTTCGATCAGGACATTTCCGCGGTGCTGGGGGCGTTCAATATCATGGTCGAGGATGGAATCGTGCAAGCCGCGCGGATCGCCTTTGGCGGCATGGCCGGCACCCCGAAACGCGCCCCGGCGGTCGAGGCGGCGCTCCTGGGGCAGCCCTGGAGCCGCGAGAGCATCGCCGCCGCCCAGCCCGCCTTTGCCGAGGATTTCACGCCGCTGTCGGACATGCGCGCCTCGGCCGACTACCGGCTCGAGGTGGCGCGCGCCATGCTGATGCGGGCATGGCTCGAGGATCAGGGCCAGGCGGTGGATCTGCGCGAGGTGACCCCATGAAGATTATCGGCAAACCCCTGCCGCATGACAGCGCGCCGCTGCATGTTACCGGCCGCGCCCGCTATGTGGACGATATCCCGACCCCGCCCGGTTGCCTGCACCTGGCCTTCGGCCTGTCCGACCAGGCGCGCGGGGTGATCACCCGGGCCGACCTGTCGGCGGTGCGTGCCGCCCCCGGCGTGGTCGCGGTGCTCAAGCCCATCGACCTGCCCGGCGCCAACGATGTCTCGGCCGCCGCCCATGACGAGCCGCTTCTGGCCATGGGCGAGGTGTTCTATCACGGCCAGCCGATCTTCCTGGTCGCTGCCGAAAGCCGCCTTGCCGCGCGCCGTGCCGCCCGCCTGGGCAAGATCACCATCGACCCGCGCCCGGCGATCCTGACCATCGACGCGGCCATGCAGGCCGGCAGCTATTTCGAGGGCGGGCCGATCACCTGGGAGGAGGGCGATGCCCTTGCTGCCATCGAGGCGGCGCCGCATGTGCTGGAAGGCAAGATCGAGATCGGCGGGCAGGAGCATTTCTATCTTGAGGGGCAGGCGGCGCTTGCCGTGCCGATGGATGACGGCGCCATGCTGATCCACAGCTCGACCCAGCACCCCACCGAAATTCAGCACAAGGTGGCCGAGGCGCTGGGTGTGCCCATGCACATGGTGCGGGTCGAGACCCGGCGCATGGGCGGCGGCTTTGGCGGCAAGGAAAGCCAGGGCAACGCGCTGGCCGTGGCCTGTGCGGTGGCGGCGGCCCATACCGGGCGGCCCTGCAAGATGCGCTATGACCGCGACGACGACATGGTGATTACCGGCAAGCGGCATGATTTCCGGGTGCATTACAAGGTGGGATACGACGATGCCGGCCATATCCTGGGGGTCGATTTCGCGCATCTGGTGCGCTGCGGCTGGGCGGCGGACCTTTCGATGCCGGTGGCCGACCGGGCGATGCTGCATGCCGGCAATGCCTATGCCATCCCGGCGATTCGGATCGAGAGCCACCGGCTGAAGACCAACACCGCCAGCGCCACCGCCTTTCGCGGCTTTGGCGGGCCGCAGGGGATACTGGGGATCGAACGGGTGATGGACCATGTGGCGCATGCGCTGGGCATGGACCCGGCCGAGCTGCGCCGGCGCAATTTCCACAGCGCCGATCCGGCCCGCCCGACCCGCACCCATTACGGCCAGAAGGTCGAGGATTTCGCCCTGCACGAGATGATGCCCGCCCTGCTGGAAAGCGCCGATTACCAGGGGCGGCGGCAGGCGGTGGACAGCTGGAACGCGCGAAACGAGGTGCTCAAGAAGGGGCTGGGCGTCAATCCGGTGATGTTCGGCATTTCCTTCACGCTCAGCCACCTCAACCAGGCCGGGGCGCTGGTGCATGTCTATCAGGATGGCTCGGTGCACCTGAACCATGGTGGCACCGAAATGGGCCAGGGGCTCAACCAGAAGGTGGCGCAGGTGGCGGCCAGCGTGCTGGGCGTGCCGCTGGAAAACGTCCATATCACCGCCACCGATACCGACAAGGTGCCCAATACCTCGGCCACCGCCGCCTCTTCCGGGTCCGACCTGAACGGCATGGCGGTGAAACATGCCTGCGACAAGCTCAAGCGCCGCATGACCCGGCACCTGGCCGAGATGTGGGGGGTAAAGCCCGCGCGGCTGGTATTCGAGGGCGGGGTGGTGCGCGCCGGGCGCAAATCCATCCCCTTTGCCGAGGCCGCCCGGCTGGCTTACGAGGCGCGCATCAGCCTGTCTGCCACCGGCTTCTATCGCACCCCGAAACTGTCCTGGGACCGGCTGGCAGGGCGCGGGCGGCCGTTCTACTACTTCGCCTATGGCGTGGCCCTGACCGAGGTCGCGGTGGACCGGCTCACCGGCGAATACCGCATCCTGCGCACCGATATCCTGCATGATGCCGGCGCCAGCCTGAACCCGGCGCTGGATATCGGCCAGGTCGAGGGCGGCTATGTGCAGGGCGCGGGCTGGCTCACCACCGAGGAACTGGTCTGGGACGCGCATGGCCGGCTGCGCACGCATGCGCCCTCCACCTACAAGATCCCCGCCTGTGGCGACCGGCCGAACCCGTTCAACGTGGCGCTTTGGCATGGCGAAAACCGCGAGGATACCATTTTCCGCTCCAAGGCGGTGGGCGAGCCGCCGCTGATGCTGGGCATCTCGGCGTTTCTGGCGCTGTCGGATGCGGCGGCGGCATGCGGCGCGGGCTATCCGGCGCTCGATGCCCCGGCCACGCCCGAGCGGGTGCTGGCCGCCATACGGCGGGCCAGCGCATGAGCTTCGCGCTTGCCCCCCTGCGCCGGGCCCTGGCCGGACGCGACCGCGTGGCGCGGGTCGTGGTGGCCGCGGCCAGGGGCTCGACCCCGCGCGAGGTGGGGGCGGCGATGCTGGTCTGGGAGGATGGCCAGGATGGCACGATCGGCGGCGGCGCGCTGGAACATGAGGCCGCGGCGCGGGCGCGCCAGGCGCTTGCGCAGGGCGACGGCCCGTTGCTTCAGGCGGTGCCGCTTGGCCCGGCTTTGGGGCAGTGCTGTGGCGGGGCGGTGACGCTGCTGACCGAGATTTTCACGGAAAGTGACCTTCAAGCTATTGAAAAAGAAACGGTTTTCGCGCGCCCCTGCACGGCGGACCGGGGGCCTTCCCTGGCGCTCAATCGCCTGTTGGCGCAGGCCCGCGAGGGGCACGGGCCGGTGGCGCCCGCCTTGATTGACGGCTGGATGGTCGAGCCGGTCGCGCCGCCGCCAGCCCCCTTGTGGATTTATGGCGCGGGCCATGTGGGCCGGGCACTGGTGGATGTGATCACACCCTTGCCGGATTTTGTGATCACATGGGTGGATACCAGCCCCGACCGCTTCCCCCAGCCGCCCGAGGGCGTCACCATCCTGCCCGCCGCGCAGCCCCAGCGCGCCGTGGCCCATGCGCCGCGCGACGCGCATCACCTGATCCTGACCTATAGCCACGCGCTGGATCTCGAGCTGTGCCACGCGCTGCTCACCCACGGATTTGCCAGCGCCGGGCTGATCGGCTCGGCCAGCAAATGGGCGCGGTTTCAGAGCCGCCTCGGCGCCCTCGGCCATGACCGGGCCAGCATCGACCGGATTACCTGCCCCATCGGCGACAAGACCCTGGGCAAGCACCCGCAGGCCATTGCCATCGGCGTGGCCGGGGCGCTGATCCGCATGAAAAATACCAACAGGGAAACCGACCATGACCGAAACCCGCGCAAGCACGCCCGCGCTTCTCACGCTTGAGGGGCTGACCAAGGCCTATCCCGGCGTGGTGGCCAATGACGATGTGTCCTTTGCCATCCGGCCGGGCGAGGTGCACGCGCTTCTGGGCGAAAACGGCGCCGGCAAATCGACGCTGGTCAAGATGATCTATGGGCTGGTCAAGCCCGACCGGGGCCGCATGGTGATGAACGGCGCCCCGTTCGCGCCGGTGAACCCGGCCGCCGCCCGGGCCGAGGGCGTGGCCATGGTGTTTCAGCATTTTTCCCTGTTCGATGCGCTCACGGTCGCGGAAAACATCGCGCTGGGCATGGACAACCCGCCCCGGCAGCGCGAGCTGGCGGCGCGGATCACCCAGGTGAGCGAGGCCTATGGCCTGCCGCTGGACCCGGCGCGGGTGGTGGGCAACCTGTCGGCGGGCGAGCGCCAGCGGGTCGAGATCATCCGCTGTCTGCTGCAGGATCCCAGGCTGCTGATCATGGACGAGCCAACCAGCGTTCTGACCCCGCAGGAGGTCGAGATCCTGTTTCATACCCTGCGCAAGCTCACCAGCGAGGGCACGGCAATTCTGTATATTTCTCATAAGCTTGAGGAAATTCGCGCGCTGTGCGAGCACGCCACGATCCTGCGGTTGGGCAAGGTGGTGGATACCTGCGATCCGCGCCAGAGGAGCGCGCGCGAACTGGCCGAGATGATGGTGGGCGAGGAGCTTCTGACCCCCTCGCGCGAGGGCGGCAGGCCGGGGGAGGTGGCGCTCGAGATCACGGGGCTGAGCCTGCCGCCGGGCAATGAATTCGGCACCGCCCTGCGCGACATATCGCTGACCCTGCGCAAGGGCGAAGTGCTGGGGGTGGGCGGCGTTGCCGGCAATGGCCAGGACGAATTGCTCAGCGCCCTTTCGGGCGAGGTCCTGTCGCCGCCGGGCAGCATCCTGCTGGATGGCAGGGATGTGAGCCGCCTGGGGCCCAATCCGCGGCGGGCGCTGGGGTTGCTGGCCGCGCCCGAGGAGCGGCTGGGCCACGCCGCCGCCCCGGACATGAGCCTGACCGAGAACGCGCTGCTCACCGGCGAGGTGCGCGAGCGCCTGGCGCGCAGGGGCTTCATCGACTGGGGCCGGACCCGCAGCTTTGCCCAGCGGATCATCGAGACATTCGACGTGCGCACGCCGGGGCCCGAGAATGCGGCGCGGTCGCTTTCCGGGGGCAATCTGCAGAAATTCGTGATTGGCCGCGAGGTGTTGCAGCGGCCCGAGGTGCTGGTGGTCAATCAGCCCACCTGGGGGGTGGATGCCAGCGCCGCTGCCGCCGTCCGGCAGGCCCTGCTGGATCTGGCCGATGCCGGCGCGGCGGTGATCGTGATCAGCCAGGACCTGGATGAACTGATGGAAATTTCCGACCGTTTCACCGCGCTCAACGAAGGGCGCCTGGCCGAGCCGCGCCCGGCGCGGGGGCTGAGCGTCGAGGAAATCGGCCTGATGATGGGAGGGGCCCACGATATGCACGACGTGGAGGCAAGTCTATGATCTTTCGACTGGAAAAACGCCCGTCGCCGTCGCGCTTCTGGGCCGCGGTGACGCCGGTCCTGGCGGTGATTGCCACCATGATTGCCGGTGGCATCATGTTCTGGATGCTGGGCAAGAACCCGTTCGAGGCAATCCGCACCATCTTCTGGGATCCTCTTTTCGACCCCACTTTCGGCGCCTATTCGCGGCCGCAGCTTCTGGTCAAGGCCGGGCCGCTGATCCTGATCGCGATCGGGCTTTCGATCGGCTTCAAGGCGGGGATCTGGAATATCGGCGCCGAGGGGCAGTATATCATGGGCGCCATTGTCGGGGCCGGGGTCGGGCTGGCATTCTATCCCACCGAAAGCCGGCTGATCTTTCCGCTGATGGTGGTGGCGGGGGCGCTTGGCGGCTGGGCCTGGGCGATGATCCCGGCCTTTCTCAAGGTCAGGTTCGGTACCAACGAGATCCTGGTCAGCCTGATGCTGGTCTATGTGGCCGAATCGTTTCTGGCCTCGGTGGCGCAGGGGCTGTTGCGCAACCCCGACGGCATGGGCTTTCCCGGCTCGCGCAACCTGGCGCGCGATTATCCGGCGGCCTCGAACCACGAACTGATCGCCAATACCGGGTTGCATTGGGGGGTGGTTGCGGCCTTCATTGCGGTGATCTTTGCCTATGTCCTGCTCAGCCGCCACATGCTGGGCTTCCAGGTGCGGCTGACCGGCGAGGCGCCGCGCGCGGCCCGCTTTTCGGGGGTGCAGCCGGCGCGGCTGATCCTGTTCTGCCTGGGCCTGTCCGGGGCGCTGGCCGGCATGGCCGGGCTGTTCGAGGTGACCGGGCCGGCGGGCCAGATCAGCATTGATTTCAACTCCGGCTATGGCTTTACCGCGATCATCGTGGCCTTTCTGGGCCGGCTGCACCCGATCGGCATTCTGCTGGCCGGGCTGCTGATGGCGCTGACCTATGTGGGCGGCGACCTGGCCAGCCTGATGCTGGGCATTCCGGCCGCCGCGATTCAGCTGTTTCAGGGCATGTTGCTGTTTTTCCTGCTGGCCATGGACATTTTCACCAACTTTCGCATTCGCCTGAAAAAACCGGAGGCCGCGTGATGGACCTTTCTTCGATCAACCCCGTCCTGCTGATTGCCAGCCTGATGGTGGCCGCGACCCCGATCCTGCTGGCGGCGATCGGCGAGCTGGTGGTGGAGAAGGCGGGGGTGCTGAACCTGGGGGTCGAGGGCATGATGATCACCGGCGCGGTGGTGGGCTTTGCCATCGGGGTCAATACCGGCAGCCCGGCGCTGGGCTTTGTCGCGGCGGCGGCGGGGGGGGCGGTGCTGTCGATGCTGTTCGGCCTGCTGACGCAATATCTGTTGTCGAACCAGGTGGCGACCGGGCTGGCGCTGACCCTGTTCGGCCTGGGGCTGAGCGCGCTTGTCGGCAAGCCTTACGAGGGCATCAAGTCGCCCACCCTGCAAAAGATCGACCTGGGCGGGCTGAGCGATCTGCCGGTGGTCGGGCCGATCCTGTTTGGCCATGATCCGATGGTCTATGTGAGCCTGCTGCTGGTGCTGGCGGTCTGGTGGGGGCTGAAACATACCCGCGCCGGGCTGGTCCTGCGGGCGGTCGGGGAAAACCACGATGCCGCCCATGCGCTAGGCTACAAGGTGGTGCGGGTACGCCTGGCGGCGATTGCCTTTGGCGGCGCCTGTGCCGGGTTGGGCGGGGCCTATATCAGCCTGGTGCGGGTGCCGCAATGGGTCGAGGGGCTGAC
>CAZPDV010000052.1:0-10048 GCA_964585355.1 uncultured Aliiroseovarius sp. | reverse complement strand
TACGCCCGCGCGAGCTGCCGGCGCTGGGCAACCACCACCAGTAATCGTACCATTGCTTGGTCACCTTCTGCCACAATTCCTGAAAGCTCAGCTCCACGGCAGTGCCCGGCTGCCAGCTTTTCTGCCCATAGGGATAGGAATGCCAGGACCAGTGATTGACCCAGAAATATGCGTCCCAGCTGGGCCGATAGACCGAAAATTCGTCGGTGGCGGCATTGTACCACACCCCGGACGGGCCGTCGCGGAAACCGTCATAGAGGAAATTCTGGGTGGTATTCACCCCGTCGGTCATCACCACCAGCACCTTCTTGACCCCGTTTTCGGTATAGTCATAGGGGCGGTCCTGGAAGGCAGAATCGACCACGCCATCGGCCACCAGCCCCTGCACCACCGGGCGGAAGGCCGGGTCGAGCATGGCCGCGCCCCATTTCACCCCCATGTCGATCGAGGTGTACGAGCTTGCGTCCAGCTGGTTGATCGCGCTGCGCAGATCGGCCGGGTCGGCCACCAGCGGCTGAATCTCCACCTGGTCGCGGCAGGCCCAGCGATAGGGCGTGCTCCAGCGGCCGCGCCACGGGTCGAAATGCGCCACCCGCTGATATTCCACGTCCAGGTCCAGCGCCACCTCGGTGAAGGTGTCCTCGGGGAAATAGATACAGGTCGAAAGGTTGTGTTCATTGGTGACGTTGAGGTGGTTCAGGATCGGCTGGCCCACCTGCACATATTCCGAATAGGGGATCAGGCTGATCGACACGGTGCCGGGCTCGACCGTACAATCGACGGTCTCGGTGCCGTCGGTCGGGTTGCATTGCAGGATGTTGACAAACTGCTTTGCCGCGTCGCGCAATTCGGCAATCTTGCGGTTGCCGGTGGAGGACCACCACGCCATCGACCCGGACACATCCACCACCAGCGAGACCTCGGTGCGCGAGGCGCTTTCCTCGGCGGCACCGCCCGCCGGCGCCCGCAGATCATCAATCCCCAGCAACCGCATGAAGGTGGTCGGCATGTCCATCCGCGCCTGGGCCGTCACCTGGCGCGAGGTCAGGGTTTCGTCAACGGTGATGTCATCGGCACTGATATAGGCCGACAGGTTGGCGCGGTCGAAATAATCCAGCACCACATCGGTCGCATCATGGGTCTGCTCAAGGTTGGCAGCGGCCAGAATGGCGCGGTCCAGCGTGCTCTGCAGCCGGGCCCGATGGGATTCATAGCGCGCCAGGTCCACCGCCAGGCCTCCGACCAGCAGCATGGCGACGAACAGAAACAGCGCGAAAATGACCAGAGAACCCGCTTCATCGGCATGAAACCGACGCGGGTCGAAACGGTGTGAACCGGGCTTACCCAGCCACTTTTTACTTCCAGCCTCTACGATCTGTTGCATGACAGACCTTTCCCTTGCACCCACCACAATTCACATTCACTTCTGTCCCCAAGCCCGGCGAATACATACCCGGCATGTGGCAGAATTTGGGCAGAACCTTGTTTTTCAGGGACAATTTTCGGAAAACTGGCCGTAAAATCATTTCTGAGGCGATATCGTTTCCGCCCCGGAAACAGAAGCCGGCGTCGCCCTGCTGCGCCAGGCAGATTTTACCGTGCCTTGTTAACCAAACAGGAGTAACCTGCGCGGTATTGTCGCATGTGTGATTCTTCACCCTCATACAGGAGCCCGCAAGGCCAATGCCCACCGCCAAAGAACCCAGCTTTCGCCAATCCGTTGATCTCATGTTCAACCACGCCGTCTCGATCATGGATCTGCCGCCGGGGCTCGAGGAAAAGATCCGCGTCTGCAACGCCACCTATATCGTGCGCTTCGGCGTGCGCCTGCGTGGCGGGGTGCAGACCTTTACCGGCTACCGCTCGGTCCATTCCGAACATATGGAGCCGGTCAAGGGCGGCATCCGCTATGCGCCAGGGGTCAACCAGGACGAGGTCGAGGCGCTGGCCGCCCTGATGACCTATAAATGCGCCCTGGTCGAAGCCCCGTTCGGCGGCTCCAAGGGGGGCTTGTGCATCGACCCGCGCGAATACGAGGAATATGAGCTCGAACTGATCACCCGCCGCTTTACCTATGAGCTGGCCAAGCGCGACCTGATCAACCCGTCGCAAAACGTCCCCGCCCCGGACATGGGCACCAGCGAACGCGAGATGGCCTGGATCGCCGACCAATATGCGCGCATGAATACCACCGACATCAACGCCCGCGCCTGCGTCACCGGCAAGCCGCTGCATGCCGGCGGCATCGCCGGCCGGGTCGAGGCCACCGGGCGCGGCGTGCAATATGCCCTGCGCGAATTTTTCCGCCACCCCGAAGATGTGGCCGCCTCGGGGCTTTCGGGCACGCTCGACGGCAAACGCATCGTGGTACAGGGGCTGGGCAATGTGGGCTATCACGCCGCCAGGTTCCTCTGTGCCGAGGATGGCGCGCGCATCACCGGCATCATCGAACGCGACGGCGCGCTGGTTGACGAAGACGGGCTGGATGTAGAGGCGGTGCATCGCTGGATTGTCAAACATGGCGGCGTCAAGGGCTATGCCGAGGGGCAGTATGTGGAAAATGGCGCCAGGGTGCTGGAACATGACTGCGACATCCTGATCCCGGCGGCGCTGGAGGGGGTCATCAACCTGTCCAACGCCAGGCGCATCAAGGCGCCCCTGATCATCGAGGCCGCCAATGGCCCGATCACCGCCGGCGCCGACGAGATCCTCAATGACAAGGGCACCGTCATCATTCCCGACATGTATGCCAATGCCGGCGGGGTCACGGTCAGCTATTTCGAATGGGTCAAGAACCTGTCGCATATCCGCTTTGGCCGGATGCAGCGGCGCCAGGAAGAGGCCCGCCACCAGCTGATCATCGACGAGCTGGAGCGGCTCGACCAACATCTGGGCGGCGCCTGGTCCATGTCCCCGGATTTCAAGGAAAAATACCTGCGCGGGGCGGATGAACTGGAACTGGTGCGCTCGGGGCTCGATGACACCATGCGCACCGCCTATCAGGCCATGCGCGAGGTCTGGCACAGCCGCGACGACGTCCCCAACCTGCGCATGGCCGCCTATCTGGTGGCCATCGACCGGGTCGCCAAGAGCTATCGCGCCAAGGGGCTGTAGCGGCGCCGCCCGGCCGCCCCTTTCATCTTTCCGAAATACTCCGGGGGTCCGGGGGCAGCGCCCCCGGCCTCTGGCCGCATCCTCTATTGACGCAGCCGAAGCGCCTCGGCCGCGTCCTCGATCGCCCAGTATTGCAAGGCGTCGCGGATACCCTCGGCCGCCGCCCGGCGCCATTGCGGCGAGGTCAGGTTTGCCAGGTCGCGCTTCGAGGAAAGATAGCCCAGCTCGATCAGGACCGACGGAATATCCGGCGCTTTCAGCACCGAAAAACCCGCCGACATCCGCGCGTTCTTGTGCGCCGATCCGGTGGCGGCAAAGATACCCTCCACCAGCGCATCGGCCAGGCGTTCCGAACGCGGCTGGGTCTCGCGCCGCACCATGTCCATCAGCACCATCGCCACCGTGTCGCCCTGCCCGCTCAGGTCAACGCCGGCCAGCAGGTCGCCCCGGTCGTGACGTTCAGCCAGCTTTTCCGAAGCCAGGTCGCTGGCCTCCTCCGACAGGGTATAGACCGAAGCGCCGCGCGCCCGCCCCTGGGCCAGCGCATCTGCATGCAGCGAGATGAACACGTCGGCGCCGGCCCGGCGCGCTATGGTCACGCGGGTTTCCAGCGGCACGAACACATCCGTGTCGCGCGTCATCACCACCTTGAAATTCCCGCCGCGCAGCAACACTTCCTTGAGCTCGCGGGCAAAGCTCAGCACCAGATCGGCCTCGCGCACGCCATCGCGCTCGGCCCCCGGATCAATGCCGCCATGGCCCGGATCCAGCACCACCACCAGCGGCCGGTCGCCGGTCTGGCGCCGATGCGGGGGGATCGGCGCCTCGGCCATTCCCGACAGGTCAAACAGCGCGTCCGGCGGCGCCCCGGCGCTGGCGGCAAACCGTGCCGCGTCGGTCTTTTCAAGCAAAAGGCTCACCCTGGCGCTGCCATCCGGCGCCTCCTGCATCGCCGCGCGCGCCACCTGCATTGGCGCCGCCAGTTCCAGCACCAGCCTTGTCCAACCGGGGCGAAACAGCCCCGCCTGTGCCGCCTTGATCGCCGGCTGCGCCTGGGCGAACCCGGCCGCATCAAAGCCGGTCCAGTCCAGTTCGGAAAAATCCAGCACCAGCCGCTCTGGCGCGGTCAGGGTAAAGACCCGCCACGGCACCGGTCGGGTCAGGGCGATCTCCAGCTCCTGCCCGGACCAGCCCTCTTGCATCTCGACCCCGCTGCCGGCAAGCCGTGCCAGCGCGCTGAGCTCCCCCGCCCGGCCGGGCCCGGATGCCCCGACCAGAGCCAGCGCAAGCGCCAGCAGCCAGATCCTCAGCCCGGCTGCGATCAACCGCCCTGCCCGTCGCGCACGCGTGCCACCACCTGGCGCATGGTCTCAAGCGGCACATAGCCACGCAGCATCTGATCCCCCACCACGAAGCCCGGCGTGCCGGTGATCTGCAACCGCTGCGCCAGCGCATGATTGGCGCCGATGATCTGATCCACCTTCGGGTTCTCGATCCCGGCCAGAATCGCCTGGCCATCCAGCCCCAGCCCCTCGGCCGTGGCCAGCAGCGATTGCTCGGAAATATTGGCCCGCATGGCCATCAGCTTGTCATGCAGTTTCGCATAAGCCTCGTCGCCAAACAGGATCTGGGCCGAAATGGCAAAGCGCGAGGCCAGCACCGAGGCATCGCCCAGGATCGGAAATTCCTTGACGATAAAGCGGATATTGCCGTCGCTTTCCAGGAGTTCCTTGACCTCGGGAAAGGCGCGCTTGCAATAGCCACAGCGATAATCGAGAAACTCGACCATGGTCACATCGCCATCCGGGTTGCCCAGCACCGCCGAATAGCCGTCGTTGAACAGATCCTCGGCATTGGTCCGCACCAGCGCCACATCGTCGGCCTCCTGCGCCGCCGCCTGGCGCTTCTCAAGCACCGCAATCGCCTCCATCAACACTTCGGGATTTTCCAGCAGATAGGCACGCACCGCGGCGCGAAAGGCATCCGTTTCCTCGGCGCTCATGGCGGTGATGTCGGTGGCGGCGGCCGGGCTTGCCAACATGGCCAGCATCAGCCCGATTGCCGCGAAAAGGCGTTTCAACATGATTTTCTCCGTTCCCTGCGGCGCCGGGCCGCGTTGATGTCTGGCGGGCAGGCCGCGCCCACGGGTTCAGACCGGTTTCGCATGTCCCCGCCCCTGCTGCAAGCGCCGCTGCGTCGCAGGCCGGCAGGATTGACATGTGCGCGCCCCGGTGCAACCTGCCCGGAAACTGGAGGAGAGCCATGGAAAACTCAAGGCGAAGCGCGGTCGATCCCTTTATTGTGATGGACGTGATGGAGGCGGCGCGGCGCGAGGAGGCCGCCGGGCGGCACATCATTCACATGGAGGTGGGTCAGCCCTCGACCCCGGCGCCCAGGGCGGCGCGCGAGGCGGTGGCGGCGGCGCTGAGCGATGACCCCATGGGCTATACCGTGGCGCTGGGCCTGCCTGCCCTGCGCGAGGGCATCGCCCAGCTTTACAAGGATTGGTATGGGGTCGATCTGGACCCGGCCAGGGTGATCGTTACCGCCGGGTCGTCCGGGGCCTTCCTGCTGGCCTTTACCGCGCTTTTCGACAGCGGCGCGCGGGTCGGGCTGGGCGCGCCGGGCTATCCTTCCTACCGGCATATCCTGTCGGCGCTGGGCCTGGCCCCGGTCAGCATCCCGGCCCGGGCGGAAAACCGCCTTCAGCCGGTGCCCGCCGACCTGCCCGAGGCGCTGGACGGGCTGATCGTGGCCTCGCCCGGCAACCCCTCCGGCACCATGCTGGACCGCCCCGCCCTTGCCGCCCTGATCGAGGCCGCCCAGGCGCGCGGCGCCGCCTTCATCTCGGACGAAATCTATCACGGGCTGCATTATGAAAACCGCGCGGTTTCGGCGCTGGAAATCACCGATGAGGTCTATGTCATCAACTCGTTTTCCAAGTATTTCTCCATGACCGGCTGGCGGGTGGGCTGGATGGTGGTGCCGCCCGACCATGTGCGCGTGGTCGAGCGGCTGGCGCAGAACATGTTCATCTGCGCCCCGCATGTGAGCCAGCTGGCCGCCCTTGGCGCCCTGCAGGCACGCGACGAATGCGAGGAAATGCGCGCGGTCTATGCAAAAAACCGCCGCCTGATGCTCGACGGTCTGCCGCGCGCCGGCTTCACCGCCTTCGCCCCGCCCGACGGCGCCTTTTACATCTATGCCGATGTTTCCGCCTTTACCGATGACAGCCGCGAATTTGCCGCGCAAATCCTGCAGGAGGCCGGGGTTGCGGTAACGCCGGGGCTGGATTTCGACCCCGCGCGCGGCCACCAGACCCTGCGCTTTTCCTATGCCCGCGCCACCGCCGATATTGCCGAGGGGCTGGAGCGTCTGGCGCGGTTCATGGCGGTGCGCACAACGATCTGACATTTTTTGATATTTTGTTTGTTGCGATTTCGCCCTTCTCGGCTATGCTGGAGCCGATCGAGGAGGCGCGCATGAGCACTGAACTGACCGTGAACGGAAACCGGCATCAGGTGGACCTGCCCGGCGAGGTGCCGCTGGTCTGGGTGCTGCGCGACGCGCTGGGGCTGACCGGCACCAAATATGGCTGTGGCATTGCCGCCTGCGGCGCCTGCACGGTGCTGATCGGCGGGGAGGCAATGCGCGCCTGCCAGGTGGCGCTTGCGGATGTGGACGGGCCGGTGACCACCATCGAGGGGCTGGGCAGGCCCGGCGCGCTGGCCGCGATCCAGGCGGCCTGGGTGGAACACCAGGTGGCGCAATGCGGGTTCTGCCAATCCGGGCAGATCATGCAAGCCACTGCCTTGCTTGCAGAAAACCCCGATCCCAGCGACCGAGACATTGACCGGGCCATGGCCGGCAACCTGTGCCGCTGCGGCACCTATCCGCGTATCCGTGCCGCGATTCACACCGCCGCCAACATGCTGCGCGAGGGCTGAGCCATGGCAAGACTGCGCACCATCACCCGCCGCACCCTGCTGATCGGCTCGGTCGCGGTGACCGGCGGCGCCGCCTTCGGCGTCTGGCAGGCGGTGCGCACGCCCGCCGACCCGCTGCGCCCCGGCGCCGGCGCGGTGGCGATGAACCCGTGGCTGATCATCGGAGCCGAAGCGATCACCGTGATCGTGCCGCGCGCCGAGATGGGCCAGGGCGTGCAGACCACGCTGGCGGCCCTGGTGGCCGAGGAGCTGGACGCGGACCTGGCCACGATCCGGGTCGAGCACGGCCCGCCGGCACAGGCCTATTTCAACGGCGCGCTGTTTGCCGGGCGGGAATACGAAAAATCCGACCTGCCGCCACCCTCGGGCTGGTCGGCGGTGCTGGCCCAGGCCGCGCCCAAGATCCTGTCGCTGGAGGTCACCGGCGGCTCGACCTCAACGATTGATGCCTTTGACAAGATGCGGCTCGCGGGGGCCTCGGCGCGGCTGGCGCTGCTGCGGGCGGCTTCGGAGCGGCTGGGCATTGGCCAGGACCTGTTGAAAACCGTGCCCGGCGCGGTGGTCGCCCCGGATGGCAGCCGCCTGCCCTATGGCAGCCTGGCCGAGGCCGCCGCCACCTTTGCCCCGCCGCGCGCCCCGCGCCTCAAGCCGGCCTCTGAATGGCGCCTTCTGGGCAAGAGCCAGCCGCGGCTGGACCAGCCCGCCAAGGCCACCGGCACCGCCATTTTCGGCATGGATGTGCGCCTGCCCGGCATGCGCTTTGCCTCGCTGCGGATGAACCCGCGCCTGGGCGGCGCCATGCTCGGCTTTGACGCCAGCGCCGCCGAGGCCATGGACGGGGTGGAAAAGGTGGTGGATCTTGGCGGCGGCGTGGCGGTGATCGCCAACAATACCTGGACCGCGATCCAGGCGGTGAACGCGATTGACGTCACCTGGGGCGATGCCCCCTATCCCCCTGATACCACGTCGATTTTCGACAGGATCGAAGCGGCTTTCGACGACCGCCCCAACATTGTCAGCCGCGATGACGGCGATGCCGAGGCCGCCCTTGCCGGCGAGGCGGTGGCCGCCGAATACCGCGCCCCCTACCTGGCCCATGCCACCATGGAGGTGATGAACTCGACCGCGCTTTACACCGGCGATGCGCTCGAAATCTGGTCGCCCAACCAGTCCCCGATGCAGGCCGCCCGCGAAGCCGCCCGCGCGGTGGGGCTCAGCCCCGGCGCGGTGACCCTGCACACGACCTTGATGGGCGGCGGCTTTGGCCGGCGGGCCAATGTGGAGTTCGCCGGCTATGCGGCGAAGGTCGCCCGCGCCATGCCCGGCGTGCCGGTTCAGACCACCTGGAGCCGCGAAGAGGACATGCGCCACGATTTCTACCGCCCCGGCGCCATCGCCCGGCTGCGCGCCCGCCTCACGGGCGGCCGCGTCACGGCGCTCGAGGCGCGCATGAGCGCCCCCTCGATCATGGGCCAGATGGTCAGCGCGCAGGTGGGGCTGTCGCTGTCCCCTCCCGACCGGACCCTGACCGAAGGCGCCCACGATCAGCCCTATGCGATCGAAAATTTCCGGGTGGCCGGACATGCGGCAGATGTCGCGATTCCGGTGGGGTTCTGGCGCTCGGTCGGCAATTCGCAAAATGCGTTTTTCCTGGAGAGCTTCATTGATGAACTGGCGGTCGCCGCCGGGGCGGACCCGCTGGACTTTCGCCTGAACCTGATCCGGCCTGCCCATGAGGTTTCGGCATATGTCCTTGAGAAGGCGCGGGAAATATCAGGTTGGGACAGGCCGAAACCGGCCGGAATCGGCCGCGGGGTCGCCTTTACCTATTCCTTCGGCAGCCCGGTGGCACAGGTCATCGAGGTCCGCGATGAAGGCGGGCAGATCCGGCTTTCGCATATGTGGATCGCCGCCGACCTGGGCACGATCCTGGACCCGCGCAATGTCGAGGCGCAGCTGACCGGCGCCGCCACTTTCGGCCTTTCCGCCGCGATCCATGGCGAGATCACCTTTGCCGATGGCGCGGTCGAGCAGGAAAACTTCCCGGATTATGACGCGCTGCGCATGCCGGGGGCACCGCGTTTTACCGTGGCGCTGTCCGACCGGAACCGGCGCATGGGCGGGGTGGGCGAAATTGGCACGCCCCCGGCCGCCCCGGCCCTGGCAAATGCGCTGTTTGACCTCACCGGCCGGCGCGCCCGCGCGCTTCCACTCAGCCGCATGTTCGATTTCGCGACCTGAGCCCTGGCATTTCCCCGGTCGCCCTACCAGCCCAACGCCTTGCGCAACATGTTGAGCGCCACCAGCGTCAGGAACACCGCGAACACCCGCTTCAAGGGTTTCGGGTCAAGGGAATGGGCGAGCTTCACCCCGTAAGGCGCTGTTATCATTGTCATTGTCACGACCAACGCAAAGGCCGGAACATTCACCGCCCCGATGGTCAGGGGCGGGCGCACCGGCGGCGGCTGCATCAGCAGAAACCCCGCCACCGAGGGCACTGCGATGATCACACCAAAGCCCGCCGCGGTTGCCACTGCCCGGTGGATCGGCACGCCGTAAAGGCTCATGATCGGCACGCCGAAGCTGCCACCCCCGATCCCCATCAGCACCGAAAGAAAGCCCAGAACCGGCGACAGGATTGCCCGCCTTGCCCCGGTCGGCATAGCGTCGCCCAGCCGCCAGCTGCTTTGCCCCAGGCCCAGATAACCGCCCACCACCAGGCCCAGAACCCCGAAAATCCCCTGCAGGACCACCGAGCGCAGCGCGGCTGCCATCAACACCCCGACAACGGCGCCGACAATGATCCCCGGCGCCCAGCCGCGCAGGATTTCCCAATCCACCGCGCCCTTGCGGTTATGCGCCGTCACCGATCTGAGCGAGGTCACGATGATGGTCGCCAGCGAGGTGCCCAGGCATATCTGCATGAGCTGGTCCGAGCCGTATCCCAAGGCCGAAAAGGTGTAAAAGAAGGCCGGCACCAGGATGAT
>CAZPDV010000051.1:0-10049 GCA_964585355.1 uncultured Aliiroseovarius sp. | reverse complement strand
GACCGAAACCGCGACCCGCATCATCAACGAGGTGCCCGGCATCAACCGGGTGACCTATGACATTACCTCGAAACCGCCCGGCACCATCGAATGGGAATAAGCTGAAAGGGCGCCTCGCCCCGGCCATCTTGCCGTTTCGGCACCATTTACCGCAGGCGCGCGAAGCGATATACTGCCCAAACGGTTTTTAGCGTTCTTTGAGTTCCCTCTATTCCGGTAATTTTTCAAGGACGCATGATATGGCTGTGCGGATTTTCTTATGTTCCCGTTGCGGGCACCGGATGCGGCTGGGCGGGGCCAGGTGCGGCTGGTGTCATCAGCGCAAGAAAGGCTGGCAAAGACCTTGGTTCTATCTCTGGTCAGGGGGGCTGATCGTGCTGATCGCCGCCTGGCTTTTGCTGTCGGTCTGAGGCGCGATTGCCGGCTTGTTTCCCGGCGCCGGCGTCTCTACACTCGCCTGGCTGCAAGCCGGACCGCCAGAGGAGAGAGCCGTGAAAATTCGCCTGACCGGCCATGTGGAGGTGCCGCCGGCGCGCTGGGACGCGGTGCTGGCCGCCCTGCCCGAGCATATCCGCCTGAGCCAGGCCGAGCCGGGCTGCCTGCAGTTTCTGGTGGTGCCGCTGGTGGCGGCCGGCCGGCTTGAGGTGGACGAGACCTTCCGCGACCGCGCCGCCTTCGACGCCCACCAGGCGCGCCTTGCCGGCACCGGCTGGGCCCGCGCCACCACGGGGCTTGTCCGCCATTATCAGGTCGCCGAGTTGCCGGCATGACCGCGACCGCCAGGGCCGCCCTGTGGATGATCGGCTCGATCGCCTCGTTTTCCGCCATGGCGGTGGCCGGGCGCGAGGTGGCGGTGGCGCTCGATACCTTCGAGGTGATGCTCTATCGCTCGCTGATCGGCTTTGTGCTGGTGGCGACGGTGGGGGCGCTCACGGGCAATCTGGGGCATGTGACGCGGCGCCATCTCGGGCTGCATTTCGCCCGCAATATCAGCCACTTCGCCGGGCAGAACCTGTGGTTTTACGCGCTCACCGCGATCCCGCTGGCGCAGGTTTTCGCGCTGGAATTCACCTCGCCGCTCTGGGTGGTGTTCCTGGCGCCGCTGGTGCTGGGCGAGCGGCTGACCTGGCCCAGGGTGCTGGCGGCGGGGCTGGGCTTTGTCGGCATCCTGATCGTGGCCCGGCCGGGCGCGGCCAGCCTCGGCCCCGGCACCCTGGCCGCCGCCAGCGCCGCCATCGCCTTTGCCCTGACCGCGGTTTTCACCCGCAAGCTGACCCGCAGCGAGGCCACGATCTGCATCCTGTTCTGGCTGACCCTGATGCAGGCGGGCTTTGGCCTGATCGCCGCCGGGATCGACGGCGATATTGCCTGGCCGACCGCCCAGGCCGCGCCGCTGGTGGCGCTGATCGCCGTGGCCGGGCTGGTGGCGCATTTCTGCCTGACCCAGGCGCTGGCGCTGGCGCCGGCCTCGGTGGTGATCCCGATCGACTTCACCCGCCTGCCGCTGATTGCGCTGATCGGCGCGCTGTTCTATCACGAAAGCCTGGCCCCCAGCTTCTACCTGGGCGCGGCCATCATCATCGCGGCCAATATCCTGAACCTGCGCGCGGCGCGATAGGGTTTGACCACGGCGCGCCGGCGATTTACCACGGGGGCCAGCAGGAACGAGGGACGCATGCTTTACAGGAACGCCGAAAGCTGGCTTGGCGCCGCGCACCGGAAGGTGCTGCTCCTTGGCATGTCCGGCCTGGGAAAAACCCATCTTTCCAAGATGTTGCGCGCGCAGGGCGACTGGTTCCACTACTCGGTGGACTACCGTATCGGCACCCGCTACATGGGCGAACATATCGCCGACAACGCCAAGCGCGAGGCGATGAAGAACCCGTTTCTGCGCGACCTGCTGATGAGCGACTCGATCTATATCGGCTCGAACATCACCTTCGACAACCTCGCCCCGGTCTCGTCCTATCTGGGCAAGCCCGGCGACCCGGCCCGGGGTGGCCTGCCCATGGCCGAATACCGCCGCCGCCAGGAACAGTTCCGCCAGGCCGAGATCGCCGCCCTCATGGATACCGGGCATTTCATCGACCGGGCGCAGGATATCTATGGCTATCCGCATTTCGTCTGCGACACTGGCGGCTCGATCTGTGAATGGATCGACCCGGAGGCCGGGCTCGATGACCCGCTGCTGGCAGAGCTGCATGCGCGCTGCCTGCTGGTCTGGATCGAGGGCGACGCCCGCCATACCGAAGAGCTGATCCGCCGCTTTGACCGCGCCCCCAAGCCGATGGCCTATCAGCCGCAGTTCCTGAGCAATGCCTGGCAGGAATATATGAGTAAAAACAACCTGCAAGAGCACGAAGTTGATCCAGATGATTTCATCCGCTGGACCTATGGCCGGGCGCTGGAGCATCGCCAGCCGCTCTATCGCGCCATCGCCCGCCACGGGGTCACGGTCAGTGCCGAGGAGGTCGCCCGCGTCGCCTCGGCCGAGGATTTCACCGCGCTGATCGCCACCGCGCTTGAGCGCACCCGCTAACGGAGCCACCATGCCCATCAAGATTCCCGCCACCCTGCCCGCCGCCGACATCCTCAAGGAGGAAGGCGTGATGGTCATGCGCGAGGACCAGGCGGCGCGTCAGGACATCCGGCCCATGCGCATCGCGCTGTTGAACCTGATGCCGAAAAAGATCGAGACCGAGACCCAGTTCGCCCGCCTGATCGGGGCCTCGCCGCTACAGGTGGAGCTCACCCTGGTGCGCCCGACCGAGCACATTTCCAGGAACACCTCGCAGGCCCATATCGGCGCCTTCTACGAGCCGTTCCAGGCGGTCCGGGACCGCAAGTTCGACGGCCTGATCATCACCGGCGCCCCGATCGAGCACCTGCCTTACGAGGAGGTCTCCTACTGGGACGAAATGCGCGAGATCATGGACTGGTCGCGCACCAACGTGCATAGCACGTTCGGCGTGTGCTGGGGCGGCATGGCAATGCTCTATCACTTCAACGGCATCGACAAGCGCCCGCTGCGCGAAAAGGCCTTTGGCTGCTATCCGCAAAGGAACCTCGCCCCCGCCTCGCCCTTCCTGCGCGGCTTTTCCGACAATTTCGTGATCCCGGTCAGCCGCTGGACCGAGATCGCACAGGCAGACGTGGATGCCGATGACTCGCTGGTCACCCTGCTGGGCTCCGAGCAGACCGGCCCCTGCCTGGTCGAGGATCCGGCCCACCGGGCGCTCTATATCTTCAATCATTTCGAGTACGATTCCAACACCTTGAAGCACGAATACGACCGCGACATCGCCCGCGGCGTGCCGATCAACGTGCCCATGAACTACTATCCCGGCGACGACCCGTCGCGCCCGCCGGAAAACCGCTGGCGCAGCCACGCGCATCTGCTCTACATGAACTGGATCAGCGAAATGTACATGACCACGCCCTATGACATCGAGCAGATCGGCCAGGTGGTCAAGGACCGCCGCGGGTGAGTTGCGCGCCCGCCGGCCAGGCTGCATAAAGGCGCAAGGAGGCCAGCATGACCCTACCTTTCGACGGCGCGATTTCCGACTTTTTCCGCAACCAGGCCCCGGCCGACCTGCGCCAGAGGATCGAGAGCGCCGGGCGCAAGGACATCCTCGACCCCGGCTATCCCTATCGCAGCCGCATGAAACGCGCCCGCTATGAGGCCGAGATGGCCGCGCTGCAACGCGAACTGGTCAAGCTCCAGGCCGATATCAAGGCCACCGGCAAGCGGCTGGTGGTGGTGTTCGAGGGGCGCGATGCCGCCGGCAAGGGCGGCACCATCAAGCGCATGCGCGAAAACCTGAACCCGCGGGTGGCGCGGGTGGTGGCGCTGGCCAAACCCACCGAGCGCGAGGCGGGCGAGTGGTATTTTCAACGCTATGTCAACCACTTGCCCACGCGGGGCGAAATCGCGCTGTTCGACCGCTCCTGGTACAACCGGGCGGTGGTGGAAAAGGTGTTCGGCTTTTGCACCGATGCCCAACGCGCCAGGTTTTTCCGGCAATTGCCGGAATTCGAGGACATGCTGGTGGATGAGGGGATCATCTTCATCAAGCTGTGGCTGAATGTCGGCCGGGCCGAGCAGCTGCGCCGCTTCCTGGCCCGCGAACGCGACCCGCTCAAGCAATGGAAGCTGAGCCGGATCGACGTGGAGGGGCTGGGCAAATGGGATGCCTATACGGCGGCAATTGCCGAGACATTCGAGCGCAGCCACCGCCCGCGCAGCCCCTGGACGATCCTGCGCAGCGATGACAAGCGCCGCGCCCGCCTTGCCGCCATCCGCGCGGTGCTGGCCCAGGTCGATTACGCCGGCAAGGCGCCAGAGGCCGCCTGCCCCCCCGACCCGCTGATCTGCGGCGGCCCCGAGATCTGGAGCGGTGCCTGAAATGGGCAAACGCGGCTATCACCACGGCAATCTGCGCCAGGCGCTGGTCGAGGCGGCGCTGAAGCTGATCGAGGAAAAGGGCCCCACCGGCTTCACCCTGTCCGAGGCCGCCAAACAGGCCGGCGTGACCCCGGCCGCGGTCTATCGCCACTTCAGGGGCCGCGATGACCTGATCGCCGAAGCCGCCCTGCAAGGCTATGAAATCTTTGCCGATCTGATGGAATACGCCTATAACAAGGGCGCCCCCTCGCCGCTCGCCGCCTTCGAGGCCACCGGGCGCGCCTATCTGGCCTTTGCCCGCAAATATCCGGGCCATTACGTGGCCATGTTTGAAAGCGGCGTGTCGATCAACCGCTCGCCGGAACTGGCGGCGGTGGCCGGGCGCGCCCTGGGGGTGCTGGAGCGGGCAGCCGAAACCCTGTCGGCGCAATTGCCGCCGGAAAAACGCCCCCCCGCCCGCATGGTCAGCGCCCATATCTGGGCCCTGTCCCACGGGGTGGTCGAACTGTTTGCCCGCGGATCGCCGGGCACCAAAAGCCCGTTTCCACCCGAAGACCTGCTGGAAAGCGGCATCGGCATCTACCTGCGCGGGCTGGGTCTGATCCGCCCAGACGACTGACCCCCGGCCAGCCCCTTTCATCTTTCGCCAAATACTCCGGGGGTCCGGGGGCTGGCCCCCGGCCCTACCCTAGCAACCGATGGCAAAGCTCCAGCCCTTCGACCAGCCGGTCGACTTCCTCGCGGGTATTGTACAGCCCGAAGGACGCCCGCGCCGTGGCCGGCACCTCTAAGAAATCCATCAATGGCTGGGCGCAATGATGCCCGGCCCGCACCGCGATGCCCTTGTTGTCGAGGATGGTGGAAATGTCATGCGGATGCCCTGCCCCCGCCATGGTCATGGAGAAGATCGCGGCCTTGCCCGGTGCGTTCCCCTGCACGTTGAGCCAGTTGAGCCCGGCCAGCCGCTCGCCGGCATAGGCGGCCAGGTCGGCCTCGTGCGCGGCAATGTTCTCCATCCCCAGACCCATCAGATATTCCAGCGACGCCCCCAGGCCGATGGTCTGAACGATCCCCGGCGTGCCGGCCTCGAACTTCATCGGCGGGTCGGCATAGGTGATGGCCTCGCGGGTCACGTCCCGGATCATGTCGCCCCCGCCCAGAAAGGGCTGCATTTCGGCCAGCCGCTCGCCCCGGATATAGATCGCGCCCGAGCCCGAGGGGCCATAGAGCTTGTGCCCGGTAATGGCATAGAAATCACAGCCGATATCGGCCACGTTGACCGGCATATGCACCGCCCCCTGGCTGCCATCCACCAGCACCGGCACGCCATGCGCATGCGCGCCCTCGGTCACGGTCTTTACATCAACAACCGTCCCCAACACATTGGAAACATGGGTAATTGCCACAAGCCTGGTGCGCGGGCCGATCGCCGCAACCACTTTCTCTGCCGGCAGGCTGCCATCGGGCTCGGGCTCGACCCAGACCAGCTTGACGCCAAGGCGTTCGCGCAGGAAATGCCAGGGCACGATATTGGCATGGTGCTCCATCACGCTCAGCACGATCTCGTCGCCGGCGCGCATCCGCGGCGCCGCCCAGGCATAGGAGACCATGTTGATCCCCTCGGTCGAGCCGGAATTGAGCACGATCTCATCCGCGCTCGCCGCCCCCAGAAAGCGGGCGATGATGCCGCGCACCGCCTCGTAGCGGTCGGTGGAAATGTTCGACAGCGTATGCAGCCCGCGATGCACATTGGCGTATTCCTCGCCATAGCCGCGCATCACCGCCTCCAGCATCACCTGCGGCTTCTGCGCCGAGGCGCCATTGTCCAGATAGACCAGCGGATTGCCGTTGATCTGGCGGGCCAGGATCGGAAAATCCGCCCGCACCTTGTCGATATCATACATCACAAAACCCCCGCAGCAGCGCCCGCCCCGACGCCGATGATGGCCAGCAGGATCCCCATCCCCATCACCACCCCCAGAATGGTGGCGACAATCACCGCAAAGACCAGGCCCGCCGACCGGAACCCGTGCATTTCGGTCACGAAAAAGGTGAGAATCCAGAAGCTTACCCCGATCCCGAACACATTGACCAACACCGCCATGGGCGGCGCGAAAAGCACCAGTACCAGCACCGCAAGCTGTACCAGAAACGCCACATATTGCAGCCAGATCACCGTCAGGATGGCCTGGGGAAAGGTGCCGTGCCCGCCAAAGGCATGCCCCATCCAGTAGATCGCAAAAATGGTGATGACCAGGGTCGCGGTCTCGATTACCCCCATGCGCAGCGGGTCGGCCAGCAGGCTGCCGGCCAGTTCCGGCCCCGGCGGAAACAGGATCGAGGTCGCCACTCCCAGCCCGGTGGACAACACCGCGAACAGGGCAAAGGCCTGCCACAGCACCGCCCGCGGGAAATGCAGCGCCAGCACATCGCGCGCCACCTTGCGCGGCTCGGGGATGGATTGCAGCGCCATGCCGAACAGATAGCCGGGTTCAAACCTCATTTCTGCCATTCCACCCTTCTCAACCCGGCCCACCAGAACACCAGGAACGCCAGCAGCGCCACGAATCCCACGAGCTTGAGCACCACGCCCGGCCCGGCATAGCCCGCCACCAGCCCCCAGATCAACCAGAGCGGCGCCGCCGCCAGCAGCGCCCAGAACAGCGCAAACCGCGCGTGATAGCCGCTGCCCCGCCCGCCAAGGGGCCGGGCGATCAGGTGGCTGAGGCTGCCAAGCGCATAGAGCACCAGCGGCATGATGAACAGCCAGGCAAACAGCGCCCCGCCCAGAAGCGGGCGCAGATCCTCGCCATTGAGGGTGGCCTGCCGGGTCAGCCGCGGCCATTGCGCGACAAAGACCAGGCTGCAGGCCAGGATCAGCACCGCCAGCGCCCGATCCTCGCGCGGGGTTTCCCCGGCCCGGCGGGCAATCACCGCGCCGGGATGGCGATAGGTCGCCAGAATGTCGCCCGCCACCGACACCCGTCAGTCGCGCCGCCGGGCCAGCCAGGCCTCGAGCCGCTCGGTGATGTCGCGGGTGATTTCCTCGCTGTCGATTTCCTCGATCGCATCGGCAAGAAAGGCGATCACCAGCAGGTCCTGGGCGATCGGCGCCGGCACACCGCGCGATTGCAGATAGAAAAGCTGCTCCTCGTCGATCCCGCCCGAGGTCGAGCCATGGCTGCAGGCCACGTCATCGGCATAGATCTCAAGCTCGGGCTTGGCCAGAAAGGTGCTGTCGCCATCCAGCAAAAGCGCCTGGCTCTTTTGATAGCCATCGGTCTTCTGCGCCCCCGGCTGCACCAGGATCTTGCCCTGAAACACCCCGGTGGCGCCATTGAGCAGCACCTTCTTGAACACCTGCCGGCTTTCGCAATTCTCGGCATCATGGGTGATGAAAACCGTGTCGTCGTGGTGAAAGGCCCCCGCCGCCCCGTCACCCATGGCGGCCCCGGCCAGATGCGCCACCGCATCGTCGCCGGTAAACCACAGCACGCTTTCATTGCGGGTGAGCGCGCCGTTGACGGTAAGGGTGAAGCTCTTGAAAACGCTTTCCTTTCCCAGCCGGCCAAAGATATGGGTAATGGCCCGGCGGCCGTGGTCGCGGCCCTGGGCGCGCACATGGTGAAAGCGCGCGCCATCGGCCAGGTCCACCTCCAGCACGGTGTTGAAGCGCGCAGCCCCCGGCCCGTTTTCCAGAAGCGTAAGCTCCGCCCCCTCCTCAAGCCGCACCACATGGTGCAGGATCGCATCGGCGCGGGCATCCACATGGCGATAGATCAGGTTCACCGGCAGCGTCACCTTGCCGCTGACCCGGATCAGCAACCCGTCGCTGGCAAAGGCGGTGTTGAGCGCGGCAAAGGGCCGGTCCACCGGGTCATGCCCCTTGGCCTCGAGCACGCCGTAAAGCTCGCGCGCCCAGTGCAGATCGGCCTGCCCCGCCTCGGCCAGGCGGGCGATTTCAAGCCCCTCGGGCAGGGCCGGCATCTCGCCCTGAAAGACGCCATCCTCAAACTCGACCCCGAGCCGCTCCAGCCCGGTAAAGACCGGCGCCTCGCCGCCCATGTCCAGGATCGGCGCCTCGATCGGCTCCGGCGTGGTCAGGCTGTCCGGCCGGGTGAAGCGCCAGTATTCATCGCGCCGACCGGGCAGGCCCATGGCCTCGAGCCGCCCCAGCGCCGCCTTGCGCGCCGCGCTGGCCCAGGCCCCGGAAGCCGGCATTTCCAGCCCGTCGGGCAGGCTGGGCGCCGGGGTCGATACCGCCCTGTTCGCCATCACGCCACCTCACCCAGGATATCGGCATAGCCATTATGTTCGACCTCGAGCGCAAGCTCCGGCCCGCCGGTCCGAATGATCCGACCATCGGCCATGATATGCACCACGTCAGGTTCAATATGGTCCAGAAGCCTTTGATAATGCGTGATAACCAGGAAGGACCGCTTGCCGTCGCGCAGCGCGTTCACGCCCTCGGCCACCAGCTTCATCGCGTCCACATCCAGGCCGCTGTCGGTTTCGTCCAGGATGCACATCTTCGGCTGCAACATCGCCATTTGCAGGATCTCGTTGCGCTTTTTCTCGCCGCCGGAAAAGCCCACATTGACCGGGCGCTTGAGCATCTCGGCGTCGATCTTGAGCTTTTTCGCCTCGGCCCGGATCAGCTTGAGGAACTCGGTGGCCGAAAGCTCGTCCTCGCCGCGCAGCTTGCGTTGCGAATTGACCGCGGTGCGCAGGAAGGTCATGTTGCCGACGCCGGGGATCTCGACCGGGTATTGAAAGGCCAGGAACAGCCCGGCCGCGGCGCGCTCTTCCGGCGCCATCGCCAGCAGGTCCTGCCCATCCAGCAGGGCCGCGCCCGCCGTCACCTCATAGCCCTCGCGCCCGGCCAGCACATAGGAAAGCGTGGACTTGCCCGAGCCATTGGGCCCCATGATCGCATGCACCTTGCCATCGGGCACGGTCAGGTCAACGCCCTTGAGGATCTGCTTGTCCTCTTCTTCAAGTTTGACCTTCAGTCCTTTGATTTCCAACATTTTATCACCTTCTCACTTTCGGATGGCAGGTGTCGGCCTGCTCAATTTCAACAGTTTCGCCCGCCGCCTTGTCCGCCTCTGGCAGGCGCCGCATGGCCAGCCACAGGCAAAAGCCGGTAAAGGCCAGCGTCGTGGCCAGCGCCGCCCACAGGCCGAAAAACGGCGCGATCACCAGGGCCGAGCCCACCGCGCCCTTGATAAAGGCCATGAACGCGGTGGAAAACAGCCGGACCGCGCGCGACGGGGCCGCCTGCCGGCCCGGGGCGGCGGGCAACTCTTCGGCCTCGTCATAGATCTGATCCCAGACCGCATCGGGCGGGCCGGCCTGCTCCCCGCTTGCCGCCATCAGCCAACGCTCCCCTCAAGGGAAATCGCCACAAGCTGTTGCGCTTCCATGGCAAATTCCATCGGCAGCGCCTGCAGCACCTCGCGGGCAAAGCCGTTGACGATCAGCGCCACCGCGGCCTCTTCATCCATGCCGCGCGACTGGCAATAGAACATCTGGTCCTCGTCCACCTTGGAGGTCGTCGCCTCGTGCTCGACCTGCGCCGAGTTGTTCTTGACCTCGATATAGGGCACCGTGTGGGCGCCGCATTTGTCGCCGATCAGCA
>CAZPDV010000050.1:0-10115 GCA_964585355.1 uncultured Aliiroseovarius sp. | reverse complement strand
GCGCGCTTCACATTGCGGCCCATCTCCACCCAGGAATAGCCCAGATAGTTGAGGACCAGCGGCTGATCGGGGTTGAGCTCCAGGGCCCTCAGAAAATCCTTTTCCGCCTTGTCCCAGTTGTCGGTCCGCTCATAGGTGATGCCGCGGGCATAATAGAGCAGCCAGTGCCGGGGCGTGATGCGGCCAACCGCATCGAGCGCCCGGGTGTAATAGTCGCTGGCCTCCGCAAACCGCTCACGCTCGCGCAGGACATCGGCCATCGTGGTCAGCGCCTGCACGTCATCGGCACGCTCGGCAATCAGCTTCTCCAGCAGCGCCACTGCCTCGTCCGGGCGATCGAGCCGGTTGAGCACCAGGGCGATCTGCAGCTTGGCGTTGCGCGCGATCGGCGCACCCTCGGGGATTCGCCGGAATTCGGCGAGCGCGCTTTCATATTCGCCGAGATTGCCCTTGATGTTGCCGAGCAGATAATAGGCGTCCGCGAAGGCCGGTTTGAGAAAGGTGGCGATCCGCAGATAAATGGTGGCGGCCGGCCAGGCATTTTCCTGGGCCAGCGCCTGCGCCGTGCCATAGAGGGCCTCGGCCAGGCCATCGGCCGGTCCGCTGACCAGCCGGCTCGGCGCCTGCCCGCTTTCCAGGCGCGACAATTCGGCCATGACCAGGGGATTTTGCGGATATTTGTCGAGATAACTCCGGTACAGGCGCCGGGCTTCCTCGACCCGGCCGGTGCGCTCCAGGAAGCGACCAAAATTGACCAGCACATGGATCGACCCGCGGCCACTGGCCAGGGCTGCCTGATAGGCCGCCTCGGCCTGGGCATAGCCTTGCAGGCCAACCCCGATCCGGGCCTCGTTCATCATGGTGAACATGGCCTTGAGGCCCTTGTTTTCCTCGCCCAGAAGGGTGCCGATGGCGCCGTCAAAGTTCATCACGCAGGTGGCGGAACCGTGAATGCCCATCTTTTCCTCGAGATTGCCGACGCTGACGCCATTGGCGGCCCCCAGCGTGCCATCCGCATTGACCAGGTATTTCGGCACGATGAACAGCGAGATACCCTTGACCCCGGCCGGCGCGTCGGGCAGGCGGGCCAGCACCAGATGCACCACGTTTTCGGCCATGTCATGGTCACCGGCCGAGATGAAGATCTTGGTGCCGGTAATGGCATAGGTGCCGTCGCCCCGCGGCTCGGCCCTGGTGCGCAAGAGGCCCAGATCGGTGCCCGCATGCGGCTCGGTCAGGTTCATGGTGCCGGTCCATTCGCAGCTGACCATTTTCGGCAGGAAGGTGGCCTTCTGCGCCTCGGTGCCATGGGTGTGGATGGTGTTGTAGGCCCCATGCGTCAGGCCCTGATACATGTTGAAGGCCATGTTGGCGCTGACCCACATTTCGCCCACGGCGGTGCCCAGCAGATAGGGCATGCCCTGGCCGCCATATTCCGGGTCGCAGTCCAGCCCGGTCCAGCCGCCTTCGCGCATCTGGTCGAACGCCGCCTTGAAGCCGGTGGGCGTATGCACCACGCCGTTTTCCAGCCGGCAGCCCTCAAGGTCGCCCACGCGGTTGAGCGGGGTCAGCACATCGCGGGCCAGCTTGCCGGCCTCCTCCAGAACGGGGGCGGTGAAATCAGGGGTCATTTCCTCAGAGCCGGGAATGTCGGCGCCGTCGGCCTCCAGCACGTCGTGCAGCAGAAAGCTCATATCGGCGGTGGGGGGGGTGTAGGTGGTCATGGTATTCTCCTATTCGGCGGCGTCCCTGGCCTTGAACGAGGCCAGCATGCGCGCGCCCCATTCAAGCTGTTCGGTCAGGTCGGTAATGGCTTCGTCCAGTTCGGCCCGCTTGGCCTTGAGCGCGGCCAGGTGGCGCTGACCCAGTTCATAGGTCGCGCGCAGCTGGGTCTGTTGCTGATCGCCCATGTCATAGAGGTCGAGCAGTTGGCGGATTTCCTCAAGCGCGAAGCCGAAGCGCTTGCCGCGCAGGATCAGCTTGAGCCGGGCCTCGTCGCGGCGGGTAAAGAGCCGCTTCTGGCCGTCGCGAATCGGCGAAAGCAGCTCTTTTGATTCGTAAAACCGCAAGGTGCGGGCGGTTACACCATAGGTTTCGACCATCTGGCGAATGGTCTTGGTGTCATCAGACATCGGTTCCTCATGATCGGCAGGCATTGCCGGACCAATCTGGCACCACTTTACGTTTACGTCAAGGTAACGTTGCGTCACGTTCCGGCAAGGCGCAGCGCCGGCTCAGCCCTGCTCCAGGGTCGCCGCGGTCTGGGCCCGCAGTTGCTTGAGATCGGCGATCGCCTCTTCCAGCTCGGCCTTGCGCTGGGCCAGTTCCTTGAGCTGCCGGTCGGCCATTTCCAGCCAGACGCGCATCTGTTCCTCGGTGCCCTTTTCATCATAGATCAGAAGCCACTGGCGCAGCTCTTCCAGCGAAAAGCCGAAGCGCCGGCCGCGGCGGATCAGGGTCATGCGGGCCACTTCGCGTGGCGTATAATAGCGGGTGCGCCCCTCGCGCTCGGGCGAAAGCAGCTCGATATATTCATAATATCGCAGGGTGCGGGGCGTCACATCGAACTTTTCGCACATCTGTTTGAATGTCAGGCGGTCGTCTCGCATTCTCATCCAGTCGCTCTGTTCGCTGGGGGCAGCGTAAAGCCAAGCGGCGTGCGGCGCAATTGCGTTTCGCATCGGGGCCGGCGCATTTAACCCTTGCGCTGCAAGAGGCAGGCACCTTAACCAGACAGGCAGGAGCCACAGCGGCGGAGCGCACATGCAGGATCTGACTCAGGAACAGAAGACCGCCATCGCCCGGCAATTTACCGAGGCGCTGCCGCATTGTCGGGCGCTGGGCATGCAGATGCTGTCGATCGGCGATGGCCAGGCGGTGATTGCCATGGATTACGATGCGCGTTTCATCGGCGACCCGCAAACCGGGGTGATCCATGGCGGCGCGGTCTCGGCATTGATGGATACCTGCTGCGGCGCGGCGGTGATGAGCCATGCGCGCGCCCCCAACACGACCGCCACCATCGACCTGCGGATCGACTACATGCGCCCGGCCACTCCCGGTCAGCGCATTACCGCCACCGCCACCTGCTACAACGTCACCCGCAGCGTCGCCTTCGTGCGCGCGGTTGCTACCGACGAGGATGAAAGCCGCCCGGTCGCCACCGCCACCGGCACCTTTACCGCCGACCATGGGCGCAGCATCGGCCGGGGCGGGGAGTGGGGCAAATGAGCGCGCGTCCCGAACCGGTGCAGGTGGTCAAGGAACGGCGCGATGCGGCGCTGGCGGCGCTGGCGGGCTCGATCCCCTATGCCGGGTTTCTGGGCATTTCCTTCGAGCGTCGCGGCGACGAGCTGACCGCGCTGCTGGCCTATTCCGACAAGCTGATCGGCAACCCGGTCCTGCCGGCCCTGCATGGCGGGGCGACCGCCGCCTTTCTTGAGGTCACGGCCATTGTCGGCCTTGGCTGGGCGCATCTTTGGGGCGAGATCGAGAGCGGCCGCATCGACGCGGCCAGCCTCACCCCCGAGACCCTTCCGACCCTGCCCAAGACCATCGACTTCACCGTGGATTACCTGCGGTCGGGCCTGCCGCGCGATGCCTATGCGCGGGCCACCATCACCCGTTCCGGGCGCCGCTATGCCAGCGTCCGGGTCGAGGCCTGGCAGGATAACCGGGCGCGCCCCTATGCCCAGGCGGTGGGGCATTTCCTCATGCCGATGCGGGAATAGTGCAATTTCATGGCCCGCCTGACCCATAAACGGGTTGTGAAAATCGCAATCCCGATAGTGCTGTCCAACGCCACCGTGCCCATCCTGGGCGCGGTCGATACCGGCGTGGTCGGCCAGCTTGGCCAGGCGGCCCCGATCGGCGCGGTGGGGATCGGGGCAGTGGTGCTGTCGGTGCTGTACTGGTTTTTCGGCTTCTTGCGGATGGGCACAAGCGGGCTGACCAGCCAGGCGGTGGGGGCCGGCGACCGGGCCGAGGCGGCGGCGCTTTTCATGCGCGCGCTGCTGGTGGGGCTGGGCGCCGGGCTGGCGCTGATCGCCCTGCAATCGGTGCTGTTTGCCGGTGCCTTCCGCCTGTCGCCCGCCAGCCCCGAGGTCGAGACCATGGCCCGCCAGTACATGCAGATCCGCATCTGGTCGGCGCCGGCGGCGATTGCGCTTTACGGGATCACCGGCTGGCTGATCGGACAGGAACGCACCCGCGCGGTGATGGTGCTGCAAATCTGGATGAACGGGCTGAACATCGCGCTGGACCTGTGGTTCGTGCTGGGGCTGGGCTGGGGTATTCAGGGGGTGGCCGGTGCCACCTTTCTGGCCGAATGGAGCGGGCTGGTCCTGGGGCTGACGCTGTGCCGGGGGGCCTTTCGCGGCGGCGCATGGCGGGCATGGGCGCGGATTTTCGACCGCGCCCGGCTGGTCCACATGGCGCGGGTCAACCGCGATATCCTGCTGCGCTCGCTGATGCTGCAGGCGATCTTTACCTCGTTCATGTTCCTGGGCGCGGGCTTTGGCGATGTGCGCCTGGCCGCCAACCAGGTGCTGCTGCAATTTCTTGAAATCACCGCCTATGCGCTGGATGGATTTGCCCTGGCCGCCGAAACCCTGGTGGGGCAGGCCCTGGGCGCCCATGACCGGGCCGCCCTGCGCCGGGCGGCGCTGCTCAGTTCGACCTGGGGTGGCGTCGTGGCCCTGCTGATGGCGCTGGGCTTTACGCTGGGCGGTGGCGCGCTGATCGACCTGATGACCACCGCCCCCGCGGTCCGGCTCGAGGCACGCGTGTATCTGCCCTGGATGGTGGTGTCGCCGCTGTTCGGGGCGGCGGCCTGGATGTTCGACGGCATCTTCATCGGCGCCACCCAGACCCGCGACATGCGCAACATGATGGCGCTGTCGGCGCTGATCTACCTGCTGGCGGTGGTCGCGCTGGTGCCGGTGATGGGCAATCACGGCCTCTGGGCGGCGCTGATGATCTCGTTCATCGCGCGCGGGGCGACGCTGGCCGCCCGCTATCCGGCGCTTGAGCGTCGCGCGGCCTGATGCCGCCGGGTTACAACAGTTCCAGCACCTGCTCCGGCGGCCGCCCCAGCCGGGCCTTGTCGCCGCGGATGGCAATCGGGCGTTCGATCAGCCGGGGATGGGCGGCCATGGCGGCGATCAGGGTTTCATCGTCGCTGTCCCGGCGCAGCCCCAGTTCCTTGAACAGGGCCTCTTTCGGGCGCATCATCTCGATCGGTCGCAGGCCCAGCTTGCCCAGAACCTCGCGGATTTCCGCCTCGCCGGGCGCGTCGTCCAGATAGCGCCGCTCGACCACATCGACGCCGTGCGCGCGCAACAGCTTCAGGGTCTCGCGCGATTTCGAGCAGCGCGGATTGTGCCAAAGGGTAATCGTCACAGCCATTCCTCCATTCCTGTTCCCACCGCCTCGGCGATGTTCGCGAACCCGTCGCGGGCCAGCAAGTCATCCAGGCCCCGGGCGATCTCGCCGACCAGGGCAAAGCCATGATAGACCAGCGCGGTATAAAGCTGCACCGCGCTGGCGCCGGCGCGGATCTTGGCATAGGCGTCCTCGGCCGAGGCAATGCCCCCGACCCCGATCAGCGGCAGCCTGCCGTTGGTCAGGTGCGCCAGTTGCGCCAGCACCCGCGTGGACTTTTCGAACAATGGCGCCCCGGAAAGCCCGCCAGATTCGCCCCTGGTTGCACTTTTCAGACCTTCACGCCCCAGGGTGGTATTGGTGGCGATAATCCCGTTTGCCTCGCTCTCAAGCACCACAGCGGCCAGATCGGCCAGCGCTTCGGGGGCCAGATCGGGGGAAATCTTGACAAGAACCGGCACCATGCGCGGCAGCGTGTCGCGCACCGCCACCACCCGGTCGATCACTTCGGCCAGCGCCTCGGCCCCCTGCAGGGCGCGCAGACCCTCGGTATTGGGAGAGGAGACATTGATGGTGGCAAAGTCGATATGAGGCCCGCATTCGGCCAGCACCCTGGCATAGTCCTGGGCGCGGTCGTCGCTGTCCTTGTTGGCTCCCAGGTTGAGCCCCACGGGCACGCCGTGGCCGGTGCGCCGGGCCAGCCGGGCGGCGGCGGCCTCCATGCCGTCATTGTTGAACCCGAAACGGTTGATCACGGCGCGATCCTGGCGCAGGCGAAACAGCCGCGGGCGCGGGTTGCCCGGCTGGGCGCGCGGCGTGACCGCGCCGCATTCGACAAGGCCGAAGCCGGCGCGGGCGAGTTCGTCCACCGCCTCGCAATTCTTGTCATACCCCGCCGCCAGCCCCACCGGATTGGGCAGGTCGAGCCCGGCCAGCCGGGTGTGCAGGCGCGGGCCGGTCACCGGGCCGGGCAGCGGCACCAGCCCGGCCCTGAGCGCCACCAGCGACAGCTTGTGCGCGCGCTCGGGATCAAGCCGGTGCAGCGCGGTCAGGCCGACGCGCTCGATCGCCTTCACGGCTGTACCTCTTCGGGCAGAACATGCACCCCGTCCCGCAGCGGCATCGGCCGGGTCCAGACCACGGCCGCCAGCGGCAGGGAGGCATAAAGGTGGGGGAAATCCTCGCCACCGCGCGAGGGCTCCCATTTCAGGGCATCGCCCAGCCGGTCGGTCTCGACCGCCGCCAGCACCAGCCCCTCGGCGCCGGCAAAGTGGCGGCGCGCGGTTTCGGCCAGCTGGCTGGCGGTAGAGAAGTGGATGAAGCCGTCGGCCAGGTCCACCGGGGCGCCCCGGCTTTCGCCGGCGGCTTCGAGTTCGGCCCATTCATGGGCGCGCAATATCTTGTAGATCAGCATGCCGGGGTGATGCCCTGCCACGGCGCCCCGGTCAATGGCTTTGCCGGCCTGGGCGCGGGGATATGCCACAAGCGCTTTGACTCCGTGTCGAAAAACGGCAAACATGCCGGGATCAAAAACACGGAGAGGATGTTCCATGAAAAAATCTGCTCGTCGCATCGGCGCGTTGTTGTTGGGGGGCAGCATGTTGCTGGCTGCCGCCCTGCCGCTTGCCGCCGAAGAAATCAAGCTGACCATCCTGGGGGTGGGCGACATTTACAACTTTGCCGATCACAAGGGCCGGGGCGGGGTTGCGCGGCTGAACGCCGTGGCCAAGGCCGAGCGTGCCGCCAACCCGAACACCATTTACGTGTTTGACGGGGACATGCTGTCGCCCTCGATCCTGTCGGGCTTCGACCACGGGCAGAACATGATCGACCTGACCAACATGGTGCCCTTTGACATTGCGGTGCCGGGCAACCACGAGTTCGACTTCGGGGTGGACAATTTCCTCGAAAAGATGGCGGCCAGCAAATACCCCTGGGCCGCGGTCAACATCACCAATGGCGATGGCAGCCCGGTTGACGGCCTGGGCGGGGTCATGATGCGCGAGATCGAGGGGCTGAAGGTGGCGCTGATCCCGGTGGCGCAGGACACCACCCCGGAAGTGACCTCCTCGGGCGATCTGCAATTCGGCGGTACCGTGGAAAGCGCGGTTGCCGCGGCGCGTCAGGCCAAGGCGGATGGCGCCGATTTCATCATCGGCGTGGTCCAGACCGACCGCTCCAATGACCGGCAGCTGATCAAGTCGGGCGCGTTTGACGTGATCATGTCGGGCGACGACCATTCCTATGGCACCTATTACGACGGGCGCACCGCCTATGTAGAGACCTCGATTGACGGCGAGTTCCTGTCGCCGGTGGACATCATGGTTTCGGTGACCGAGAAGGACGGGCGGCGCAAGGTGCGCTGGGTGCCGAATTTCCGTTTCATCGACACGGCCAATGTGGAGCCCGACCCGGAGACCCAGGCCAAGGTGGATGCGTTCCAGGCCCAGCTTGACGAAAGCCTGAACGTGCCGCTGGGCGCCACCGAAGGCCCGCTGGACAGCCGCCGCAACGTGGTGCGTGGCGAGGAAAGCGCCATGGGCAACCTGGTTGCCGATGCCATGCGCTGGGCCACCGGGGCGGATATCGCCATTGCCAATGGCGGCGGTATTCGCGGCGACCGGACCTATGATGCCGGCACGGTGCTGACCCGCCGCGACATCCTGACCGAGCTGCCCTTCGGCAACGCCACCGTGGTGACCGAGCTGCCCGGCAGCCAGGTCCTGGCCGCGATCGAAAACGGCGTGAGCCAGGTGGAGAAGGGCTCGGGCCGGTTCCCGCAGGTGTCGGGCATGTCCTATGTCTATGACCCGAGCGCCCCGGCCGGGTCGCGCGTGGTTTCGATCATGGTTGGCGGCGAGGAGCTTGACCCGAACAAGCTCTACAAGGTGGCCACCAACAACTACATCCTGGCCGGCGGCGACGGCTATAGCGCGCTGGGCGGTGGCCGGGTGCTGGTCGATGCCGCGAACGGCAACCTGATGGCCAACGATGTGATGAATTACATCGAGGCCATGGGCGGCGTGAAGGAAAAGGTCGAGGGCCGGATCAAGACCGTCGGCCAGTAAAAGGTTTCGCCCCGGCTGGCACCGGGGCGACCGGCCCGAGGGCGCTGTCGCGCCCTCGGGAGCAGACACGGGCTATTCGTCCGTGACGCAATCCGGCGTGATCCCGATGGCAAGGACCGGGCACCCGCCATTGCGTCCGGCATCGAGACGATAAAGCAACTTGCCCATCCAGGTCGTCGAGGCGCCAAACTTCTTGTACACGGCCTGTGTGCCTTCGGTCCCGTCCTTTTTCAGGACCCGACCGAGATCTCGGAAGAAGCTGTTGTCCAGGCTCGCCCCACGGGTGAGAATCACGCCGACATCAATGGCACCCGCTTCGTAAAATGCCGAGAAGGCATAGAGATCGCGATCATAGGTCTGATCCTTGCTGTTCCACTCGAAATCCAGCGCGACCTTGCCACTGACGAAATCTATCCGGTGCCCATCCAGGAACCCCTCGCGCGTGTAGCGGGAAAGGATCAGGTCGTTCTGTTTGGCATGAACCAGCCTTACATCAAGGTCTGCAGTAATCCGGGTTTCCACCCAATGGTCGCCAAACAACCCGTCCACATAAGAGGCAATCGGCCCCTTGCTGCCACCGGGGGTTCGGATCATGGTTCTTGAAATTGCAAACCTCTGCATTGCATCGGTGATTTCCGCGAATTGTGCGGGGAAACTGCCATGCAGGATCGAGGCGGCATTGCGGTAGCTGTAAATCTCGAATTTCTGCCGCAGATCGGACGGAAAAACGGCCTTTATGGCATCGTCATGGTCTGCGGCACTGCCAAGGCGGTTGCGTTTTTCCCCGGCTGCGATCATTCCGCTGCCATGTTGGAATTGTATTTGTATGTCTTCCAGGTCGGCTTGTAATCATCATCGGCCTGATTGCCCCAAACGGTCCAGTTCTTGCGGCGCCCACGCCCGAACAACTCAAGATATGGCCCCCAGCTGCAAGATTCGATGATATCGTATTGTTCATCCGGCTTGCGGGAATGTTCCCGCTTGCGGGTGGCAAAGAGGTTGACCTGCCGCCGCCCCGGCGCGAGCGTGCGGGCATTCTTGCCCCTGACGCCGAAAAGCAGGATTTCGGTCACGTTGCGGAAATAGAAGCCGACGCCGCGGCCGTCCGAGCCGCCATCCTTGCGAATCTTGTGCCAGATCAGGTTGGACTTGTACTCAAACCCCCAGGCCGACAACACCTGCAGGCCCTCTGGCAGCAACGCATTGGGAACCCAGAGGTAACAATGCGCCCGGTCTTCCAGGAAATCGGACACCGGCAGGGCGCAGATATCGTCGAGCTTCATGGTCGGATAGCGGGCAAGCCGCTTGTGCTCGGGGGCGACCTTGCCTGTCCTGTTGGTGAAACGCCAGGGGGGATCGGCCATCACGGTTGCAAACCTGCTGTCTCCAAGGAACGTCCGCAAGTCCTGGCTGGCTGGATGGGTCATTGTCGTTCCTCTGGATGGCGTAGCTTGATATAGAACAAATTGAGATCAAAAACTCAAGATCTTGTTAAAACGCCCCCTCAAACATCCAGCTCCTCCACGAACCTGGCATTCTCCTGAATATACTCAAACCGCTTTTCCGGTTTCTTGCCCATCAGACGTTTCACCAGCGCGTCGGTTTCGCCGGGCTCGTCCTCGTCGATGGTGACCCGGATCAGCTTGCGGGTTTCAGGGTTCATGG
>CAZPDV010000049.1:0-10184 GCA_964585355.1 uncultured Aliiroseovarius sp. | reverse complement strand
TCTTGCAGCACCAGCGCCATCACCCCGGCGGCATGTTCCATGTCCGCGACGCCAACCCATTCGTCGGGCTGGTGGGCGAGGTCGATAATCCCCGGCCCATAGGCAATGCAGTTCTTCAGCCGGCCGATCCGGTCGATGTGCTTCTGGTCATAGGTGCCGGGCGAGACCACATAATCCGGCGTTTTCTCGAGCACCTTCTCGATGGCGCGGGCGGTGGCGGTGACCACCGGGGCGTCGCGGTCGGTCATGGTCGGGATGACCTCGTGCATGTCGCGGATCTCGTATTCGAAGTTCGGCCGCTCGGCGCGAATTTTTTCAAGCATGTCAGTGACTTCGCGCTTGACCTCGGCCAGGTCCTCTTCGATCAGGAAGCGCCGGTCGATCACCAGCCGGCAGCGGTCGGCGACGCAGGGGGCGGGCAGGCCGGTATAATCGTCGGGCTGTTCGTCCTCGCCGCCATGGATCGAGTTGAGGTTGAGGGTGGATTGCCGGGCGCCGTCGGGCACCACCGGCATGTCGGTCTGCTTGCCGGCCAGAAGCGGGAACAGGCTGCGCTCCATCTCTTCGAGCACCGCGCCCATGTGACGGATGGCGCTGTCGCCCAGAAACGGCATGGAGCCGTGGGCGATGCGCCCCCTGGTCTTGATCTCGGCCCACCAGACGCCGCGATGGCCCAGGCAGATGCGGTCCTTGTTGAGGGGTTCCGGGATGATCACGTGCTGCACGCGCTCGGGGTTGAAATACCCCTTTTCCGCCAGATAGGCGACGCCGCCGAAGCCGCCGCTTTCCTCGTCCGCGGTGGCGCTGATTTCCACCGCGCCGGCATGATCGGGATAGAGATCGACAAAGGCCTCGGCGGCGATGATCGAGGCGGCCAGCCCCCCCTTCATGTCACAGGCGCCGCGGCCATAGATGCGGCCGTCTTCGAGCTCGGCGGCGAACGGGTCTCGGGTCCAGCCATGGCCGACCTCGACCACGTCGTGATGCGAGTTGAAATGCACGCAGTCGCCGGGCCGGCTGCCGGCATGGCGGGCGACCAGGTTCCAGCGCGGCCAGTCGGGCACGTCGCCCAGGGCGCCCTCGGCCCGGATCAGCTCGACCTGCCAGCCCCGCCCGCCCAGCCGTTCGGCCAGAAAATCACAGATCGCCCGGTAATTCTGCCCCGGCGGATTGAGGGTCGGGATGCGGATCAGGTCCTGGGTCAGCGCGATCAGGTCTTCGCGCCGGGCGGCGATTTCGGAAAGCAGGCGGTCGGTCATGGCCGCGACGTTAGGCGGGTGGCACCCGCTTGGCAAGGGGGGCGCCTGCCGCTTTTGGGGGGTGGCCGCGCCGGGGGCGCGGCGGATTGGAGGCCTCCGGCGGGGATATTTGAGAACAGAAGAAGCCTGCGGGCAGGAGGCGGAAAATGGGCGAAGCAAGTGCGATTTTGCGGGGAAAAGCGGCAAAGCGGGGCAAAACCTGCTGGGAAGGGGCTTTAAATGGCGCTAAACTCGACCTAGATAAATGTTTATATGATTAACATTGAGGGAGGATACATGGCCGATTTCGACGCACAGATTCGCAAGAGCCAGGAGCAGGTTGCCCAGGCGCAGTCGAAGATTTCCGAGCTGACCAGCCGGATCGAGGCGGCGCGCGAGAAGATGAAATCGGGCACGGATGTGTCGATTGATATCGAGAATGCGACGCTGGAGGACGTGCATGCCCATACCGAGGCGATGAATGCCAATATCGCCGACCTGATCATGGGGCTTGATGACGTCACCGCCGGGTTTTCGCGCGATTTCGACCAGATGCGCAACAAGACCGGCTGGGAGAAGCTGGTGGGGATCTTTGCGCCGGCCAAGTCGGAAAGCATGCGCCAGGAGCGGATGCGCACGGCCAGCATCGACGACAAGCTGCAGGATCTGATCTCGAAATCCGACATCATCGTGAAGCTGCTTCAGGGGCAGCTGGACATGCTCAACCAGCAGAAGGAAAGCGTCGAGACCAACCTGAGCGAAACCCTGGAAGAGCGCGAGGCGGTGGTCGGCGCGCTGGAGGCGCTGCGGGCCGAGATCGAGGCGATGGACCCGAAGATCATCGAGCTGGAGAACCGCATTTCCATGGAGCAGGACGCCGCCGCGCGCACCAAGCTGGAAAGCGAGCTGGCCGCGCTCAACACCCGCTATAACGAGATGGTGCAGGAGGAGCAGGTCAAGCTGGCGAAAAGCCAGACGCTGGAGCGTTATATCGAGCAGGGCAAGACCTGGATCGACAGCCTGCAGAACCAGGCGGCGACGCAGATGGTGCTGATCAACAAGTTGCAGACCGACACCAGGCAGCGGGTGGTGCTGTATGACGCGCTGTCCAAGTCGCTCAAGACCGCGCAGCAGCAGGACGTGGCCCACAAGATCAACGAGATCGGGGTCGAGACCGACAAGGAAGCGCAGGCGGCGATGGCCTCGATCGGGGTGGCGACCAATACCCGCATGGCCGAGATGATGGAGGCGCATGAGGACAGCATGGTTTTCGCGCGCAAGGTGCTGGAACAGAAGGCCCGCGCGGATGAGCGCTTTGCAAGGAGGTTCGCCAAGATCGTCGAGAAGCACGACAAGAACCTGTATGGCGAATGAGCCGGGCGATTTCGGTTCTGGTGCTGGCGGGGCTGCTGGCGCTGGCGGGGCTGAGCTTTGCCGGCCCCGGCATGGCCGGCCCGATCATCTGGGCGGTGCTGGCCGGGTTCGTGGTTCTGGGCGGGCTGGTCTGGCTGCGCGACCGGCGGGGGCGTGATGACGGAAACTGAACCGCTTGCCGCCGACCATGCCACGCTTTCCGACACGCAGGCGACCCGGCGCTATTTTGCCAAGTTCGACCGGATCACCAGGCATCTGGCGCAGGTGGCGGCGCGGATGCAGGCCGAGGGCCGGTTGTCGGAGCCCGAGGTCGAGGTGCTGGCGCGCTATCTGATCGGGCTGGGCTATACCTTCAAGGCGCTGGCCAACAAGTATCACATGGCTGGGCGGTCGCCGGCGGCGGGCGAGCTGACCTTCGACCGGGTGGAGAGCGGCTTTCCGGTCCATGCGGAGCTGTTGCAGATGGCCGCCGATGCCCAGCAGGCGCGGGCGCATCTGAAGAACATGCCGGGCGGTGACGAGCTGAAATCGGCGATGGTGCACGAGATTGTCGGCGAGCTGAAGGTGCCGACCCGGCTGCAATATGCCTATTCGCAGCGGCTTTATTACCAGGAGTTGCTCAAGGGAAACCTGTTCTGGCCGCAGATGCACCCGGATGCGGTCTGGCGGGGCAATAGCGGCAAGCGCGGCCGCGACCTGCGCCGGCGCTACCTGTTGCACTGGGCGGTCTATGACAGCGTGCGCAACGTGCCGACCATCTATCTGATGGAGGTTGAGGATACCGGCGATATTGCCCTGCCCAAGGACGAGCGTCGCTGGCCCGAGGTGCAGGCGCATCTGATGGCGCAGTCCACCATGTGGCTGAAGCTGGTGACCATTGCCTCGGGCTTCGATCGCGATTTCGACCACCTGCACCCCAAGCGGCTCAAGCGCATCCATGTGGGGCCGATGTACAGCCATGCCTTCACCCGCCAGATGGGGCCGCTGCGCGAGGTGCTGGAAGAGGCCAGCGGCCGGCCGGGCGAGGATTGGGCTTTGGCCTGGACGGTGGAGGAGCTGGAAAGCGAGCGGGTGGAGACCGAGAAGGCCGGCTGGTTCTCCCGGGTCGAGCGGGAGGTGTTTGCGCTGGACCCGTTTTCCGGGCGCGCGGCCGAGACCGGGGCGACGCGGATGGAACGCTCGATCATCCTGCCGCAGCGGCCCTATCAGGTTCTGGTCGAGAAGAACCCGCCGGGGTTTCGCGATGTGCGCAAGTTCGTGGTCAGCCCGGCGGGGCGGGTGTTGAGTTACAGGTGAGGGGGGCGCAGGCGGCCGGCTGGCCGGAATGGCCCCCCGAGGATTTGAGCCAGGATGAAGAGGGATCAGGATGAGTGTTTCCGGCGACCAGATGGAGCTTCGCGAGGAAGAGATCCGCGCGCATTACGATGCGGCGGCGGGCTATCTGGAGGGGTTTGACCACACGCCGCGGATCGCCAGCGCGAAGGCGGCGCCGGGGGGGCGGGAGCGCAGCCCCGGCATCGGCACGCATCGGCGGTTTCGCGCGACCACGCCGGGGCTGGTGGGGCGCTCGACCGCGCGGCCCGAGGGGGTGCGCCTGATCGCGCGGATCGAGGCGGCGGATGGGGGCGACCCGCTGGTTTCCCCGGTTCAGGCAACGGTGTTGCAGGCGCTGCGGCGGGCCATCGCCATTGCCCTGGCGGTGGGCGAGACCTATGGCGAGGCGACCGGGCTGAAGGCGCTGAAAAAGGATAACCTGGCGGGGGTTCTGCCGCGGCAGAAATCGGCGGAATTTGCCGAATTGCTGACTGCCGAGGCGCTGATCGTGCTGCATGTCTTTGCCAATGCCACGTCGTTTTTGCTGGCGGCGCAGCGCGGCGAGGTCAGCGTCGAACTGGGCGACGTGGAGGAGGTGCTGACCGACAATGCGGCGCTGGCGCTGAGCGGGGCGTTGTGGGAGCTGGACCAGGATATCGCGGTTTTCGCCGATGGCGAGGCCAGGCTGGTGGCGGTGGTCACGGCTTTTGCCGAGATGCTGATGCAGAAGGTGGCGCTGCGGGCCCAGAACACGCCGCGGCTTGGCCCGTTCGAGGGCGCGCGCTATCGCATCGAGGCGGACGGGCTGACCATAGCCGGTTTCACGCCGGCGCGCACCAGCCGCGGCTCGACCCTGACCATGGCCTTCAGGAAACCCAACGAGGTGGTGGGCAACCATATCGCCAAGTATCAGGCGATGAAGCTGGCCAAGATGCTCATGGCCTATGATTTCGAGCGCAAGCTCAACCCCTTTGCCGAGCTGGGCGGCTTCATCTTCACCTTCATGGGCGACGGCATGCCGGGCACCGGCAAGACCACGCTGATTCAGATGATGGCCGGGCTGATCCATGAATATTGCCAGGTGGCGGGCTATCCGTTCCGCTATCAGAACCTTTCGACCGAAAGCATCGACTCCTATCAGGGCAAGTCGGCGCAGAATGCCAAGGCGTTCATCAACAACGTGCTGGACCCGAACGTGATCGGCTTTGGCACCATCGACGATATCGACCAGCTGGCCGGCAAGCGCGGCGACCGGCAGTCTTCGGCCGGGCAGCTGGAGATCACCGCCGTCTTGATGGAGAGCTTTGCCGGCGCCAATACGGTGGTGCGGGGGAACTGCACTTTCGGGATGTTCTCGAACTACCCCGAGGCGGTGGACGATGCCCTGCGCCAGCGGGCCGGCGCCCGCTTCCTGGTGGACGGGCCGCAGACGCGCGCGGATTACATCGACATCCTGGCGCTGCTCCTGGGGAAAAACCACGACATTCCGCTGGGCGAGCACGACCTTTATGCCGCCCAGGAGATCCAGAAGGCGGTGGCCGAGAGCTTTGCCAGCCACATGCGCCCGCACGAGGCGGGGCTGGAGCGGGTCTATGAGCGGGTGAGCAAGGATATCGGCAAGCTCGACACCATCGCCAAGCTGGGCACTTACCTCAAGGGCATCCAGGAGGCCGACCCGCGTTTCACCGGGCGCGCGATCAAGAATATCACCGATGCGGTCAAGGTCCGGGCCATGGATTTCGAGCTGCCGGACGAGTGGATGCAGGAGCCCGAGCTGTTCCTGTTCAAGCCCTATGACGAGAAGAAGGCGATGATAGAAGAGCTGCGCCAGCCGATCACCGTGGACATGGTGATCCAGGAGATCAACCGCTATGCCGACAGCGAGTTCCGCTATGCCGAAAAATCCGACGAGGCCGCGATCGAGGCCATGGTGCGCGATCTGAAGCGCTCCGAGGAGGCCAAGCGGCGCTATCTTGAAGGGAAGTGAGCCATGCGTGAGGCGGAATTGCCAGGTTCGGAATGGGAATGGATGAAAAAGAGCCCTGTACACTGCGGGGCATGGCAGGTTGCCCGCCCTGCCGCCGATCTACCCGCCCGGCACCGCCGGGCAGCGCCTGCCTGCCCCCCCGGCAGGCGCTTTCTGCAAGGTTGCGGCTCATTGCCGTGTCACAATTTGCTCACCCGCCCCTCATCCTGGACCGTGGCGCCAATCGCGCCAGCCCAGGCAGGCGCTGCCCTCTGTAACCAGCCGCGTTTCAATACTTTGCCACCGCTTGGCCTTCTGGCCGGCGGTGCCGTCCGGGTGGCTGCCCCATGAGCTTTCTGTTTGACATTGCGCTGCCGGTTGTCGGCCTCATGGCGCTGGCTGTCGGGCTGCCCTATCTGTGGGCGCTGATTTTGCCCGAGGGGGTGGGGGGTCTTGTTGTCAATGGCTGCCTGTCGGTTGTGGTGATTGCCGGGGTGGTGTCGGCCTATCTGATGATCTGGTATGGTGGGGCGGGCGGCGTGGCGTGGCCCGCGCTTTTGTGGTTTCTGGGGTTGTGGGTGGCGAAAACCGCCCTGGCCTGGGCGCCGATGCTGGTCCTGGGGCTGGCAGCCCAGCCGCGGCGCTGGAAGGAGGTGGTGTGGTGAGCGGCTTCTGGGATCAGCGCCTGCGGGGCGCGGTGGAGCGAGGGGCCTGCCCCTCGCGCTCCCCGGAGTATTTCGGGAAAGATGAAAGGGGCGGGCCATGGAGCGGCTGATCCGGCGGGGGCTGATGTTTGGCAACATGGTGCGGGTGGACAGCCCGACCCTGATCCGGCGCTATAACCGGGCGCTCAAGGCGCTGACCGGGCGCGAGACGGCGCTGGAGGCGTTTCATATCGACATTTCGGGTTTTTCGCCCGAGATCGGGGACGAGTTGGGGGATGATCTGTATCTGAACCCCAATGGCTGCAACCGGCAGTTCATCATCCTGACCACCGAGCAGAAGAAGGCGCCGCTGCTCAATGCCACGTTTTCCACCTCGCGCGGGATCCTGCGCCAGTTCATCGAGGGCAACGAGGCCAAGCTGTTTGCCCTGACCGCCAATGATGCGGTGGCCGGCGAGCTGGACAATTCGGTGTTTTCGGTGGAGGAGCCGGCCCGGCTGTTCGATATCCGCCGCATCGTGGTGCGGGCCGATACCACGCAGGCGCATGTCAAGAATGCCCGCCTGCTGGCCGAGAAGATCGAGCGTTTCCAGAACGAGCCGGATGCCTGGTATGACGATGTTCTGATTGCCGAGATGATCGTGCTGGCGCGCAAGACCGGGGATGTGACGCGCAATCCGGTGGACCTGGGCGAGCCTTCCTATGAGCAGAACAATTTTTATACCTCGCATTTCGGGGGGCTTTATATTTTCCGCGATGTCGAGGCGCCGGCGGCGATTGCCATGGGCGACCGCGCGGCGCTGGGCACGTTGCCGATTGCCGACACGTTTGCGGCGGATCAGCGAAACGGCATTGCCACCTTTCTGGAACTGAACGGCCTGGTCGAGCCGGTGATCAAGGCGCGCGGCATCAACGGGGCGCGGATTTTGCGCGAGAAGATGGATTTCATCGTGGTGGATGCTGCCGGCAGCGCCGGGATCGACCTGGGGGATATGGGCCCGCGCGATCTGCACCGGGCGGCGCAGAAGCTGGGCGGCGATCTGCCGGCGGCGTTCAGGGAGCTTGCCGCGCTGGTGCGCTGGGCCGAGAATGGCGGCGACTGGCCGCGTATCACCTCGGAGGATCCGGGGTATTTCTATACGCTGCGGGCGCGCCCGGACCACCCGGATCGCGACCTGATCAACCAGTTGCTGGCCGAGCTCAGCCCGCTGGATTTCCGGCAGCTGTTCATCTGTCACAAGGAGGCGTTCTATCGCGCCTATGCCAGCTGGCCGGACCAGAAGCGCGACTATGTGGCCGAGTTTCTGGGCCGCGACTATCTTGCCAACAAGGCCGGTGCGCGCGAGGCGCTGTTTGGCGGGCCGGGGGAAGCGGCGCCGGAGCCGGTCGAGCCCGCCGCCACCGCCCGGCCGGAGATGCTGGAGGCGGTCGGGCCCTGGGGCGCGATCCGCCGGGCGCGCAAGTCAACCGAAAGGAGGGGGCCATGGGGCTGATCAAGCTGATCGTTTTCGGGTTCGTTTTTCTTACCGTGATCTATGTCGCGGTGTCGGTCTATTCGCGGTCGATCCGGCGCGAGAAGCTTGAAAACTGGTGGGCCGAGGAAAACCCCGGCTCGGATGACATGGCGGCGCGCGATGCCTATGTGGAGAAGGGCATGGCGGAGTACAATGCCGGCATCCGGCCAAAGCTGATCGCGCTGGTCTATGTCGTGCCCACCGTCGTGGTCATCGGCACGCTGATTGCCGTCAACTGGAACTGAGGAGAGGCGCCATGCGCAAGATCAAGATTACCCTGCAGGTGCTGGCGCTTGTTTTCGTCGGCGCGGTGCTGGACTATGTGCTGCCACAGCATGACGTGGCGCGGATCACCTCGACCGAGGTCATCCGCATGGATTTCACCCGCTTCAACCGCCTGTTCTTTGCCCAGCCCGACAGCGGCAATCAGGAGTTCGCCACCCGCGATATTCGCCTGATCAACACGGTCAGGCGCAAGACCTGGCTGTTCGGTTTCATCCGGCGCGACGCCGAAGGCGTCATGGTCTATCGCAACGAGGATACCGGCTGGATCTGGCCGCCCTATTTCAAGTTCGACAGCTCGGACCTGCAGGCCGAGGCCTCGGCCAATATTTCCACCGCCGACAATCCGAAATGGGTGGTGATTACCCATTATGGCTGGCGCAACCGGTTCTTTACCATCTATCCGAACGCGGTGGCGATCAAGCCGGTGAGCGGGCCGGACGTGACCATCATCCCGTGGTTCAACATCGTTTTCTTTGTCTTTCTGAGCGTGGCCGTGCTGTTCGTGCGGGCCATGTGGTTGCAGTTTCGCGAGCGCACCCTGGACCCGGCCCTGACCAGCGCCGGCGAGAAATGGGACCAGGTGGATGCGCGGGCCGAGCGGGCCAGGGGGCGGTTTTTGCGCTGGCTGGCAACCTGGCGCAGGAAATAGGCGGGGGCGGACCGGTTCGGACGCCAGAAAAAGCTTGCCAGAACGGGCATGCCTGCGTTTGATGGGGGCATACCCCGGTATACCGGACCTCAGGAGGGAGAAGAGATGAAGAAACTGTTGATGACCGCCGCTGCCCTGGCCGTGAGCGCAAGCGCCGCTTTTGCCGGCAAGGATACGCTGACCGTGGGTATGGTGCTGGAGCCGCCAAATCTCGACCCCACTGCCGGTGCCGCCGCCGCCATTGACGAGGTGGTTTATGCCAACATTTTCGAGGGTCTGACCCGGTTCGGCCCGGATGGCTCGATCAATCCCGGCCTGGCGTCAAGCTGGGACGTGTCCGACGATGGCAAGGTCTATACCTTCCACCTGCGCCCCGGCGTGAAGTTCCATGACGGCACCGAGATGAACGCCGATGACGTGGTGTTCACCCTTGACCGCGCCCGCGCCGAGGACAGCACCAACGCGCAAAAGCAGCTGTTCGCCGGGATCGAAAGCGTGACGGCGCTTGACCCGCTGACGGTCAAGGTGACCTTGAGCGCGCCGAACGGCAACTTCCCCTTCAACATGGCCTGGGGCGATGCGGTGATCGTGGCGCCCGAGAGCGTCGAGAACGAAGCGACCAACCCGGTCGGCACCGGGCCGTTCATGTTCAAGGAATGGGTGCAGGGCGACCATGTGACCATCACCCGCAACCCCGATTACTGGGGCGATGCGCCGGCGCTGTCCGAGGCGACGTTCAAGTTCATCTCGGACCCGAACGCCGCCTTTGCGGCGATGATGGCGGGCGATGTGGATGCCTTCCCGAACTTCCCGGCGCCTGAAACCCTGGCCCAGTTCGAGAACAACCCGCAATTCAAGGTGATCGTCGGTTCGACCGAGGGCGAAACCATCCTGTCAACCAACAACAAGGCGCCCTATCTGTCGGATATCCGGGTGCGCGAGGCGATTGCCCATGCGATCAACCGTCAGGAAATCATCGATGGCGCCATGTTCGGCTACGGCACGCCGATCGGCACCCATTTTGCACCACATAACCCGGATTACCTGGATCTGACCGAGATCTCGAATTACGATCCCGAAAAGTCGCGCGCTCTACTGGCCGAAGCCGGGGCCCAGAAAATCACCCTGCGCCTGATGCTGCCGCCGCCGACCTATGCGCGGCGCGGCGGCGAGATCATCG
>CAZPDV010000048.1:0-10262 GCA_964585355.1 uncultured Aliiroseovarius sp. | reverse complement strand
CGCGGCTTCGGACCCCTGCAACCGGGCGATATCGTCCTGGTACTTGAGGATCGCACCCAGCGTGTCGGCAATCACCTCGGGGCCAAGCTCGACCACATCCAGCGCCAGCAGGCATTTGGCCCAGTCGATGGTTTCGGCGACGCCGGGGCGCTTGAACAGGTCTTCGCCGCGCAGTTTCTGAACGAAGGCGACGATTTCGCGCGAGAGCTGCCGGCTGGCCCGGGGGGCGCGGGCGGCGAGGATTTCAAGCTCGCGCTCGAAGTCGGGGTAATCGACCCAGTGGTACAGGCAGCGCCGTTTCAGCGCGTCGTGGACTTCGCGGGTGCGGTTCGAGGTCAGGATCACGATCGGCGGCTCGGGCGCGGTGACGGTGCCCAGTTCCGGGATGGTGACCTGGTAATCCGACAGCGCTTCGAGCAGGAAGGCCTCGAACGGTTCGTCGGTGCGGTCAAGCTCGTCGATCAGCAGCACCGGCGCGCCGCCCTCCTGCGGGTGCATGGCCTCGAGCAGCGGGCGGCGGATCAGGAAATCGTCGCTGAACAGGTCGGGCACGTCCTGGCCCATGGCCTCGGCGGTGCGGATCGCCACCATCTGGGCGGCGAAGTTCCACTCGTAAACCGCGCTGGCCGCGTCCAGCCCCTCGTAACATTGCAGCCGGATCAGGCGCCGGCCCAGCCCCGCCGCCAGCGCCTTGGCGATTTCGGTCTTGCCGACCCCGGCCTCGCCCTCGAGAAACAGCGGCTTGCCCAGCCGGAGCGCCAGAAAGGTGACCACCGCAAGCGGCCGGTCGCAGACATAATCCTGCGCCGCCAGCATGGCCGTGACGGCATCCATATCGCCGGGGATTTCGGTCATGTGCCCTCCGTTTCGTTCACTCACGCATGTGAAGCGCCTGCCGTCAAGCGGGTCGCTTTTGCGCAACAGGAAATTGTTGCGAATTAGGCAATTATTGACCTGAAAAGCGTAAACTGTCAGATGTAGCGGCAACAATAATCGGGCGTCCGGGCACAGGACGCGGATGGGCAGGCAAGAATGTGGGTTCAGGCAAGGTTGCGGGGGGCGGCGTGATGCGGATCACCGCCGTTACCTGTGTCAAGAACGAGGGGCCGTTCCTGATTGAATGGATCGCCTTCAACCGTGTCATCGGGGTCACGGATTTTCTTTTTTATTCAAATGATTGCAGCGACGGGACCGACATGTTGCTGGAGGCGCTGGCGGCGCGGGGGATCGTGACCCACCTGCCCAACCCGGCCAGGGGGCGCAATTATCAGATGGAGGCGCTCAAGGATGCCCGGCGCCAGCAGGTGGTGCGCGCCGCCGATTGGCTCTGGGTGGCGGATGTGGACGAGTTTCTCAATATCCATGTGGGCGATGGCACCATTCCCGAGCTGATCGAGGCCTGCGGCACCCCACAGGCCATTTCCGTCACCTTCCAGTTCTTTGCAAATGGCGGAATCGAGCGGTTTGAGGACAAACCTGTAATTGCACAATTCGAACATTCGCATAATCCAGACATCTGGACAGACCAGACTGCTATTGAGGTCAAGACCTTGATAAGAAAAGATTTTCCGGTAAAATACCTTGGCGCCCACCGGCCTTTCATGCGGAACAACATTGCACAAAACAAACTTCCAGACTGGAAAGACGGGTCCGGCCGGCCGGTGCCGGCTGCCTTCCGCGACGCCGCCCACAAGAACCGCCTGCGCAAGTTCCCGGCCCGCGGCGCCCGGCGCCACGCCACGCTCAACCACTATGCGCTGCGCTCGCTCGACTCCTACCTGGTGAAAAACGACCGGGGCGACGTGAACCGCGAGCACCGCGCCTTTGACGACAGCTATTGGCGCGAGCGCAACGATCCGGCCTGGCGCGACACTTCGATTCAGCGCTATCTGCCCCGGTTGCAGGCCGAGATGGCGCGGCTGATGGATGAAGAAATCGCCGCCCTGCACCAGGAGGCGGTGCGCCGGCACCGGGCCCGGCGCGATGCGCTTCTGACGCAACCGGCCTATCGGGAAATGCGGGAAAAACTGCGCGCGGCCCCGACCATTTCGCCCCAGGAAGAGGCGCTGCTGGCCCTGATCGGGGGGGCGCCATGAGCCGCTTGCGGGTGATCAATCTGGGCCTGCCGAAATCCGGCACCACCAGCCTGGGCGAGGCGCTCAGGCGCGCCGGGCTCACCGTCGCCGACTGGCGCATCCGCCGTGGTCAGAGCAAGGGCGACCGGCTCAAGCGCGCCTTTGTCGGGCGGCTGATGTATCGCGGTTATTTCGAGACCGGCGACCCGCTGGCCCTGATGCCGGAATTCGACGCTTTCACCGAAATCGACATCGTGCGCGAGGGGCTGAACCTGTGGCCGCAGACCGATTGGGGGCTGCTGGCGGCGATCCGGGCGCACCATCCCGGCGCCCGCTTCATCCTGACCCGGCGCGACCCGGCGCGCCACTCCGATTCCATGGCGCGCTGGTCCAATCTGGGGCGCAGCCGCCTGCCGAAAAACGCCATTCCCGGCCTGCCCGAAGGCTGGGGCGCCACCGATGCCGAGCGCATCCGCTGGATCGAGGGGCATATCGCCTTTTGCAGGCAAGTCTTTGGTAATGCAGAAGATTTTCTGGAATATGATATCGAGGACAAGGATGCGCGCGCGCGGGTTTCCGAATTTCTGGGCATAGATCTGCCGTGGTGGGGCGTGGCCAATGCAAATACCCGCAAACCGGGGCAGGAGCATGTGAGCGAGTGAAGATTTATCTGCATATCGGGGTGGAAAATTGCGGCGCCGAGCGGCTGCAGGCGGTGCTGGCCGACAAGCGCGGGCAGCTGGCCGGCAAGGGGGTGCTGTTTCCGCGCATCGGCGGCAACCGGAACCATACCCGGCTGTTCATGGCGGTGAGCGACCCGGAGGCGGTGGGCATCCTGCGCCACAATCGCGGGCTGGCCCAAGCGGCGGCGCAGGCGCGGGCCTATGCGCGGCTGGGCCAGGAGCTTGAGGCAGAGGTCGCCAGGCAAGCCCCCGAGCGCCTGATCCTGTCGGCGGTGCAGCTTTCGACCCTGCCCACCCGCAGCGCGCTGGAGCGGTTGCGGGCGCTGTTGCTGCCGCTGTCCGACGACATCACCATCGTCGCCCATCTGGACGAACAGGCGCGGCTTCTGACCCGCCATTATGCCGAGGCGCTGTGGTCCGGGCGCAGCGCGCCGCTGAGCCGCGAACTGGCCATGGCCGGGCCGGACTGGCGCGCCCGCGCGCTGGAGCAATGGCAGGCATACGACCCGGCGCGGCAGGCCTTTCCCGAGGTGCAGGCGGCGCCGTTCTGGCTGGATTACGCCGGCATGGTGGCCGAGTGGGAAGCGGTTTTCGGGGCCGGATCGGTGCGGCTTCGGGCCTATGATCCGGCCCGTTTCCATGGCCCGGAAATTGTCGATGAGGTGCGGGAAGCCTTTGATATTCCTGACAATATAGGAAAGGTCGAGGCGGGGGCGCCGCCTGCCCTGCTGTCGCAGGCCAGCCTGAGCCGGATGCGCCGGATGAACGAGGTCTTTATCGCGCTGCTGGCCACCGGGCGCACCATCCCGCGCCAGCTCTGGCGGCGGATGCTGGCGGAGGTGACACTTCCCGGCCCGCCGCTGATGGCCGGCAGCCTCGCGCCCCTGTCCCGGGCCTTTGCCGCCGACAATGCGGCCCTGCTGGCGGCGCATCCGGGCCTGACAGAGGCCTGCCTGACCCCGGACCCGGCGCTGGAGGAATGGCAGGAAGCCGACCCGGAGATGGGCTTTCGCGCCAGCCAGTATGCCGCCGCTTTCCTGCCGCGCATCGACAAGGCCACCCGCGAGGCCCGGCGCGCCGAAAAGGCAGAAAACCCCGTGGAAAACCAGCCGGATGGCGAGCTGACCCCGTCCGCCCGCGCCCTTCTGAGCCCGCGCGCGATCGAGAATTTTCACCAGCTCAGGGGCGGACGATTCGCGCCGCATAACAACCTGCCGCCCGAGGGCGAGGACATCCCCGGCCCGCCGTTCGAGCCGGTCGCCCCGCGCCAGTTGCCGCCGGGCAATTCCGGCCGCGTGATCGTCGGCTGCATGAAGGACGAGGCGCCCTATATCCTGGAATGGATCGCCTATCACCGGGCGATCGGGGTGGACAACTTCATCATCTATACCAATGCCTGCAGCGACGGCACGCCGGAAATTCTTGAGCGTTTGCAGGAGCTTGGCATTGCCCAGCATCGCAACAACGACAACTGGAAGGGCAATTCCCCCCAGCAGCACGCGCTCAACCAGTCGCTCAAGGAGCCGCTGATCCGCGATGCCGAATGGGTGATCCATATCGACGTGGACGAATTCATGAACATCCGCTGCGGCAATGGCACGCTGGACGATTTTCTGGCCCGCGTGCCCGACGCCACCAATGTTGCCATGACCTGGCGGCTGTTCGGCCATAACGGCGTGCGCCGTCTGGCCGACGACCTGGTGATTGATCAGTTCGACCGGGCCGCACCGAAATACTGCCCCAAGCCGCACACGGTCTGGGGCTTCAAGACCATGGTCAGGAATATCGGCGCCTATGCCAAGCTGTCCTGCCACCGGCCCAACAAGCTCGACCCGGCGCGGGCGGGCGAGGTGCGCTGGGTCAACGGCTCGGGCCGGCCGATGGGGCCGGAAGTGGCGCAAAAGGGGTGGCGGTCGTCGCTCAACACGGTGGGCTACGGGCTGATCCAGCTCAACCATTATGCCCTGCGCTCGGCCGAGAGCTATCTGATCAAGCGCCAGCGCGGGCGGGCCCTGCATGTGGACCGCTCGATCGGGCTGAATTACTGGGTGCGGATGGACTGGTCCGATTACAAGGACGTGTCGATCAAGCGCAATATCCCCCGCCTGCGGGAGGAGCTTGCCCGGCTCAAGGCCGATCCGGCGCTGGCCCGGCTGCACCAGGCCGGGCTGGAATGGCACCGCGCCAAGGCGGCCGAGCTGCACCGCAACCCGGAATTCGAGGATCTGTATCAGAAGGCGCTGGAGACCACGCTGACCCCGCTGGAACGGGTGGCCTATGCGCTGGCGCTGGATGTCGAGAATTAGGGATTTGACGAGGGGAGTGGCAAGCTTGGTACAGGAGGCATGGTGATGAAGGATGACAGGCAAGGCCCCGAGGTGATCCGCTCGCGCGGGATGCAGGTGCCGTATGACCCGGCGGTGATCGACGCCAAGCGCCGGCGCCTGTTGCGCCGCGGCGATTACGAGCGGCGCGAGGTCGAGGCGGTCAAGGCGCTGGTCCGGCCCGATGACGTGGTGATCGAGCTGGGCGGCGGCATCGGCTACATGTCCACCTTCATGGCCCGCAACCGCAAGGTGGCAAGGGTGCACAGCTATGAGGCAAATCCCGGCCTGATCCCGTTCATGCGGCGGATGCATGCGCAGAACGGGGTGGAAAACGTGACCATCCACAACGCCATCCTGGGCCCGCGCAAGGGCAAGGCGAAATTTCATGTGCGCGAGAATTTCCTGGCCTCGTCGCTGGAGGCGGACCCGGCCGGCGAGAAAAGCCCGGTCACGCGGGTCGAGGAGATCGAGGTGGAAAACGCCAAGACGGCCTTCAGAACGATCAAGCCCAGCTTTCTGGTCTGTGACATCGAGGGCGCCGAGGCCGACATCCTGCCGCTGCCCGACCTCTCTGGCCTGCGCGGCGCGGTGATCGAGCTGCACCCGCAATGGATCGGGGCCGCCGGGGTGCGGGCGGTGTTCGACGCCATGCACAAGGCGGGGCTGACCTTTTTCCCGCGGGTTTCCAACAAGAAGGTCGTGGCCTTCTTGCGTGACTGGTAGGGCGCGATGCGCGCGACCATCGTCCTGACCGTCCGCAACGAGGGCGCCTTTCTGATCGAGTGGCTGGCCCATCACCGGGGCCTGGGCTTTACCGATTTCCTTGTCTTTTCAAACGATTGCCAGGACGGCACCGATGCCATGCTGGACCGGCTGCAGGCAATGGGCTGGCTTGAACATGTGCGCAACGAGGGGCCGTTCGACAAGGGCGGCGTGCAGTGGAGCGCGCTCAAGGCGGCCGACCGGCACCCGCTGGTGCGCGGCGCCGACTGGCTCCTGACCCTGGATATAGACGAGTTTGTCAACATTCATGTGGGCGATCACAGCCTGCCGGCCCTGCTCGCCGCCCTGCCCGAGGCCGATGCCATCACCCTGACCTGGCGGCTGTTCGGCAATTGCGGCCAGGTGGAATATCGCGACGCGCCGGTGACCGAAAGCTTCACCCGCGCCGCCCCCGAGCTCATGCCCTGGCCGTGGCGGGCCTTCATGTTCAAGACGCTTTATCGCAACAATGGTGCCTATCGAAAGCTGGGAGTGCACCGGCCGCGGGCGCCGGTGGAGGGGGTCGCCGACCGGGCGCGCTGGTTCGATGGCGAGGGGCGCGCACTGCCGCCGCGCTTTCGCCGCGGGCAGATATTTTCGCCGTTCGGGCGCAGGAATTACGGGCTGGTGCAGCTCAACCATTATCCGCTGGGCTCGATGGAGAGCTACCTGTTGAAGCGCGACCGCGGGCGGGCGGTGCATGCGGATGACGCGCTGGGGATGGATTACTGGGTCGAGCGCAACTGGTGCCAGGAGGAGGATGTCTCGATCGCCGCCAGCGCGCCGCTGGCCGCGCCCTGGCTGGCAGAATTGCGCGCCGACCGGGTGCTGGTGGACCTGCATGACAGGGCCGTGGCCTGGCGCCATGCGCGGGTGGCCGAGCTGTTGCAGGAAGAACCCTGTCGCGCCCTGATGGGGCGGCTGATCATGACCCCGCCGGCAGAGCCGGTGCCCGTGGCCGCCGCCCGCCGGCTGTTTCAGTTCGCGCGGGCCGGCAAAGAGTAGGCGCGCGCGGGCGGGGGGCCAGCCCCCCGGTTGCAAACGCCATGCGTTTGCCCCCTCCCCCCGGGATATTTTCAAACAGAAGAAGCGGGTTTCGGGTTTGCGGTGCGGGGTTTTTTCGCTATGGCCGGGGCATGAGTTCCGATCTGACCATACGCCGCCCGGATGACTGGCACCTGCATGTGCGCGATGGCGCCATGCTGCGGGCGGTGCTGCCAGAAACCGCGCGCCATTTCGCGCGGGCCATTGTCATGCCCAATCTGGTGCCGCCGGTGGTGACCGGGGCCCAGGCGGCGGCCTATCGCGCGCGCATCCTGGCGGCCCTGCCCGATGGCGCCGATTTCACCCCGCTGATGACCCTCTACCTGACCGAGGAGACCGACCCGGACGACGTGGCGCAGGCGGCCGGGGCCGGGCTGATCCATGCGGTCAAGCTTTACCCGGCGGGGGCGACCACCAATTCGGCCTCGGGGGTGCGCGATTTCGACCGGATCCGCCCGGTGCTGGAGCGCATGGCCGAGATCGGCCTGCCGCTGTGCCTGCATGGCGAGGTGACCGACGCCGAGGTGGACATTTTCGACCGCGAGGCGGTGTTCATCGAGCGGGTGCTGGAGCCCCTGCGCCGCGCCACGCCCGGCCTGAGGGTGGTGCTGGAGCATGTGACCACCGCCGAGGGCGTTGCCTATGTGCGCGCGGGCGGCCCCGACATGGCCGGCACCATCACCACGCATCACCTGGTGATCAACCGAAATGCCATCCTGGTGGGCGGGATTCACCCGCATTATTACTGCTTGCCCGTGGCCAAGCGCGAGGCGCACAGGCAGGCCTTGGTCGAGGCCGCCACCGCCGGAGCGGGGCGGTTCTTTCTGGGCACCGATTCGGCGCCGCATCCCAGGGACGCCAAGGAAAGCGCCTGCGGCTGTGCCGGCATCTTTACCGCGTCAAACACCCTGTCGATCCTGGCCGAGGTCTTTGAGCAGGCCGGCGCGCTGGACCGGCTGGAGGCGTTTACCTCGCTCAACGGGCCCGCCTTCTATCGCCTGCCGGCAAACCAGGCGCGGCTGACCCTGACCCGCACGCCGCCGGCATACCCGGCGCAGATCGCCACCGAGGCCGGGCCGGTGGTCCTGTTCGACCCCGGCCTTACCCTGAACTGGAGCGTTGTCGAATGATCACTTCCGCCTTTCCCCCGCGCGAGGAAATCGCCCGCCTGACTGCAAGAATGTTGTTGGAAATCAAGGCGGTGCACTTCAATGCCGCCGAGCCTTTCACGCTGGCCTCGGGCCTGCCCAGCCCCACCTATATCGACTGTCGCACGCCGATCAGCCACCCGAGGGTGCGCGCGGCGATGATGGATTTTCTGGCCGCCACGGTGCTGCGCGAGGCCGGATTCGAGGCCTTTACCAATATTGCCGGGGGCGAGACCGCGGGCATCCCCTTTGCCGCCCTGGTGGCCGAGCGGCTGGGCCTGCCGATGAGTTATGTGCGCAAGAAGCCCAAGGGATATGGCCGCAATGCCCGCATCGAGGGGGTGATGGGCGCCGGCGACCGGGTGCTGCTGGTCGAGGATCTGACCACCGATGGCGGCTCCAAGCTGTCTTTCGTGGAGGCGATTCGCCAGACCGGGGCAAGCTGCGCCCATACCGCGGTGATCTTCTATTATGGCATTTTCCCCGAGACCGAAAAAACCCTGGCCGATCATGGGGTTCGGCTGCATTACCTGTGCACCTGGGCGGATGTGCTGGCCGAAGCGCGCGCCCAGGGCAGCTTTGACGCCGGCACCCTGCGCGAGGTCGAGGCCTTTCTCGCCGCCCCGCGCGCCTGGCAGGAGGCCCACCGCAAGGGCTGAGACGTTTTGCCACCCGGCCGGTTGCTGCCCGGCAGCGCCATATCTGGTGTTTTTTGGCACGGCGCCGTCAAAATGTGCTATGCTGCCGGGTACGCACAACTTGTCCACAGAAACATACAATTTGAGCCCGCGACCGGTATCGCTTAAACCCGTGGCCGGACAGAGCGAGCGGCAGCGAGGGGCAGAATGAACGAAATCAGCGCGATTCCCACAGGCGAGCCAGAGGCCGAGGGCACCGGCGCCCTGCCGCATCATATCGAGGCCGAGCAGCAGCTTCTGGGCGCGATTCTGACCAACAACGATGTCTATGACCGCGTGGCCTCGATCATCCGGCCCGAGCATTTCTTCGAGCCGGTGCATGCCCGCATCTATGAGATTGCCGCGGCGCGGATTCAGAAAAACGCGCTCGCCAGCCCGGTCACGCTCAAGGCCTTCATGGAGGATGACGAGGGGCTCAAGGAGCTGGGCGGGCCGGCCTACCTGGCGCGCCTGGCCGGGGCGGCGATCAGCACCTTCGCGGCGCGCGATTATGCGCAGATGATCTATGACCTGGCGATTCGGCGCGAGCTGATCCAGCTGGGCAACGACATTTCCGCCAAGGCGGCGCGGGTGGATGTGGACAGCGAGCCGGCCGAGCAGATCGTCGAGGCCGAGCAGGCGCTTTACCAGCTTGCCGAACAGGGCCAGACCGAGAGCGGTTTTCAGAGCTTTCTGAGCGCGGTCACCGATGCGGTGCAGGTGGCCAATGCCGCCTATCAGCGCGAAGGCGGGCTGGCGGGGCTGGCGACCGGGCTCACCGACCTGGACAACAAGCTGGGCGGGCTGCACCGCTCGGACCTGCTGATCCTGGCCGGGCGCCCCTCCATGGGCAAGACCTCGCTGGCCACCAACATCGCCTTCAACGTGGCCAAGGCCTATCGCAAGGGCACCCTGCCCGATGGCAGCCAGGGCGCGGTCGATGGCGGCGTGGTCGGGTTCTTCAGCCTCGAGATGTCGGCCGAACAGCTGGCCGGGCGGATCCTGTCCGAGGCCTCGGAAATCTCGTCGCACAAGATCCGGCAGGGCGACATGACCGAGGAGGAGTTTCGCCGTTTTGTCGAGGCGGCCAAGGCGCTGGAGGCCTGCCCGCTTTACATCGACGACACCGCCGCCATTCCCATCGCCCAGCTTGCAGCCCGGGCGCGTCGGCTCAAGCGCACCCATGGGCTGGACCTGCTGATCGTGGACTATCTGCAACTGGTGCGCGGCACCTCTGACAACCGGGTGCAGGAGATTGGCGAGATTTCCATGGGGCTCAAGGCCATCGCCAAGGAGCTGGACATTCCGGTGGTCGCGCTCTCGCAGTTGAGCCGGCAGGTGGAAAGCCGCGACGACAAGCGACCGCAACTGAGCGACCTGCGCGAATCGGGCTCCATCGAGCAGGATGCGGATGTGGTGATGTTCGTCTATCGCGGCGAGTATTACAAGGAACGCGAAAAGCCCGACGAGGACAATCTCGAAGCCATGGCCAAGTGGCAGGACGACATGGCCCGGCTGCATGGCCGCGCCGAGGTGATCATCGGCA
>CAZPDV010000047.1:0-10272 GCA_964585355.1 uncultured Aliiroseovarius sp. | reverse complement strand
TGGTCTGCCAACCTGGCATGAATGTATTGAACATGTTGAACAAATGCTCTCCTCAGGGTAGATCATACCTGTCGGGGGCGGATGTTCAGGGGTGGCATATTCGCAAAAAGCACCATATGGGTGCTCATGACCCCAGGTTGGGAAGCAGTGTGGTAAAATACTTTCAACTCGCGGCAGAAGTTGCCGTCTTCACCCTGGCCGGCTTTCTGGCATGGATCCTGCGCCGGGGCCCTGAGGTGGCGTTGGGGAACGTGCAGGAGATCCTGCCCTATCTCCTGGTGAGCGTGGCGGTGGCGGTGCTGGTCTTTCAGATGTTTCGCCTGCACCTGCATTTCTATCGGTTCTTTTCGTTTCACGACCTGGCCCAGATCGTGCTGGCGGTCAGCCTGGCGGTGCTGGTGGTGGTACTGGTATCCTTCACGATTTTCCGGCTGGAAGAGGTGCAGCGCTCGCTGCCATTCCTGCACTGGGTGCTGGCGGTGACCGGCATTGTCATGCTGCGCCTGGCCGGGATGCTGGTGGGGCTGCACCGGGAAAGCCGCGACCAGGCAGACCGGCAGCAGGGGCGGGTGCCGACCCTGATCATCGGCTATACGCCGGTCGCGGAAATCTGCCTGCGGGCGCTGCCGGCCTTTGGCAAGGGCGATTGCTTTGTTGCCGGTATCCTGGACGAATCGCCCCGCCGCCTGGGCCAGCGCCTGCGCCATACCCAGGTGATCGGCCATCCGGCCCAATTGCAGCATGTCCTGTCGGACATGGCGGTGCATGGGGTGGTGGTCAGGAAAGTGATCCTGGCCTGCCCGCGCGACAGCCTGAGCCGGGTCAGCCAGCAGGTTCTGGACCAGCTGGAGCAGGCGGGTCAGATCGAGCTGCACGATTTTCACCACCATATCGGTACCTTTTTCCAGAAAGGCCCGGTGTCGGAGGCGGCACCGGCGCCGGTGGTGGCCGATGCGCTGCCGCTTTCCGAGGCTCTGCGCCAGAGGGTTGTGCAGAGGGTTGCCCGCCATGCGCCGTTCAAGCGCGGCTTCGACATCGTGCTGGCGCTCGTGCTGGGGCTGATCATGGCGCCGATCATGCTGATGCTGATCCCGCTGATCTGGCTGAGCATGGGCCGGCCGTTCTATTTCTGGCAGGAGCGGCCGGGAAGGAACGGGCGGATCTTCCGGCTCTACAAGCTCAGAACCCTGGGCCACGGGGTCGATGGCGACGGCGAGATCATCCCCGATGCCGAGCGCCAGACCCGGCTCGGGCGTTTCCTGCGCCGCACCCGGCTTGACGAGATCCCCCAGCTTCTGAACGTGCTGATCGGCGACATGTCCTTTGTCGGCCCGCGCCCGCTTCTGCCCATCGACCTGCCGGCCGACCTGCCGGCCTGGGCGCGGCTGCGCAGCCTGGTACGGCCGGGCCTGACCGGCTGGGCCCAGATCAATGGCGGGCAGGCGGTCTCGAAGGAAGACAAGGTGGTGATGGATGTGTGGTACCTGGCGCATATGTCGCTCTGGACCGATCTGCGCATCATCCGGGCAACGGTGAAAGTGGTGCTCAAGGGCGAGAAGCTCGACCACGGCAATATCTGTGCCAGCTACCGGGATCTGGGCCTGGCGCCCCCGGCCAACCCGGCGTCGGCACCGGCCAGCCCACCGGCGCCGCCCGCCCTTGCCGAACGGGCCTGAGGCCCTACCCCTTGGCCCCCTGCCCGCGCGCATAGACATCCTCATAGCGGATGATGTCGTCCTCGCCCAGATAGGCGCCGGTCTGCACCTCGATCAGCACCATCGGCACCTTGCCCGGGTTTTCCATGCGGTGCACCGCGCCAAGCGGCACATAGACCGACTGGTTCTCGCTCACCAGCTGCACCTTGTCGCCGATGGTGACCTTGGCGGTGCCCTCGACCACGATCCAGTGCTCGGCCCGGTGGTGATGCGATTGCAGCGACAGGGCGGCACCGGGATGCACCACGATGCGCTTGACCTGAAAGCGCGGGCCGGTCACCAGGCTTTCAAACCAGCCCCAGGGGCGGTGTTCCCTGGGGAAATCGGTGGCCTGGCTGACCTGCCGGGCCTTGAGCGCCGCCACCGCCTGTTTCACGTCCTGGCTGCGGCTCATGTCGGCCACCAGCACCGCATCGGGCATGGCCACGGCGATGATGTTTTCCAGCCCCAGCCCCACCAGCTCAAGCCCGTCGCTTTCCGAACGCAGCAGCGTGTTCCGGCAGGCAATCGCGGTGGCCGGGCCGGAGGTGGCGACGCCGGCCTCGTCCCGCGCGCTTTCGCGATGAACCGCATCCCAGCCGCCCAGATCCGACCAGCCGCCGGAAAACGGCACCACCGCCAGGTTGTCGGCCGCCTCCATCACCGCGTAATCTATGGAAATGTCCTCGACCTCGCGCCAGGGCTCCGGGGCCAGGCGCAGAAAGCCCAGATCGGGCCGGGCCTGGGCCACCGCCTCGCGCACGCCGGCCTCGATCCGGGGGGCGTGCTTGCCGAAGGCCTCGATGATCGCCTTGACCGAAAACAGGAAGATCCCCGCATTCCACAGGTAATTGCCGGCCTTGAGCATCTGCGCGGCGGTCCGGGCATCGGGCTTTTCCACGAACCGGCGAAACGGCTGGGCAATGCCGGGGCGGGGGGCGCCGGTCAGCTCCAGATAGCCATAGCCGGTTTCCGCATGGCCGGGGGTGATGCCGAAGGTGACAAGGGCGCCGTCCCGGGCCGCCTCGGTCCCGGCCTCGACCGCCTGCCGAAAGGCGTCGCGGTCGCGGATCACATGGTCGGACGGGGCCACCAGCATCAGCGCCTCCGGGTCCTGCGCCTGCAGATACAGCGCCGCGGCCAGCACCGCCGGGGCGGTATTGCGCCCCTCGGGCTCGATCAGGATGGCGCCGGGGTCGATCCCCAGCTCCAGCAGCTGCTCGGACACGATGAAGCGGAAATCCGAGCCGGTCACGACCAGCGGCGCGGCAAACTGCCCGCCCGAAAGCCGCTCGGCCGAGGCCTGAAACAGCGACCGCTCGCCCACCAGCCGCGAGAACTGCTTGGGATAGCTCCGGCGCGACAACGGCCACAGCCGGGTGCCCGAGCCGCCACATAAAAGCACAGGCGTCAGCGTCATCGGCGGGCCTCCTTCAATCACCCCTACTTGTCGCGCGACTTGTAGCTGTAATGATAGACATAGGAATAGGAACTGCTGTTCTTTGCATCATAGCCATTGAGCACCGCGCCGGTGGGCTTCCTGTCCACCCGCTCCAGCGTCCTGATCGCGGCGGCAAGCTCTCTGGTGCCGATATCGTTGAACCGCACCACCTGCAGGATCATGGCGGCAAACTTGGCGATGATGGTCGGATCGGTCACCGCCAGCAGGGGCGGCGTGTCCAGGATGGTCAGCTCGAAGCGGCTGTCCAGCTCCTTCAGCAGCTTCTCGAAATTCGGATGCATCAACAGCTCGGCCGGGTTGGGCGGATAGCCCCCCACCGGAATGAAGGACAGGCCGGTTTCCTTGTCCTTGACCAGCACCTCGTCAATGCTGGCCTCGCCCGCCAGGATGTCGGCCAGCCCCCTGGCATCGCGCGGCAGGTCGAAATACTTGTGCTGATAGCCCCGCCGCAGATCCGCATCCACCAGCACCACCGACTGCCCCGACTGGGCCGACACGGTGGCCAGGTTGACCGCGACAAAGCTCTTGCCCTCGCCGGGCTTGGAACTGGTGACCTGCACCACGTTGCTGTCGGCGTCGATCAGCCCGAAATGCAGCGAGGTCCGCAGCGAGCGCAGCGCCTCCACCGCCAGGTTGGTCGGGTCGGTCCTGGCCAGGATATCGAGCCGCTTCTTCCTGCGCCCGCTATTGGCCTGGGCGGCAACCTCGCTCAGCGGCACGGTGGCATAGACCGGCACGCCAAGCGCCTCGATCTCGTCGGGGGACTTGATCCCCTGCGCCAGATACGCCCGCAGCAGCACCAGCCCGGCCCCCCCGATCAGGCCCAGCAGCCCGGCCAGCGCCACGATCATCGTCTTTTTCGGCGCCACCGGCTTGCCGTTGGAAAAGGCCTGGTCGATGATGCGCACATTGCCGATGGTGCCGGCCTTGAGCACGCTGAGTTCCTGCGCGCGGTTGAGCAATTGCACATAGATCTGCCGGGCCACTTCCAGGTCCTGCGACAGCCGCAGGATGTCCTGCTGGGTCTGCGGCAGATCGGCGGTCTGCTTGTGGATCTCGTCCAGCCGCTGTTCCAGCCGGGCGCGCTTCTCCAGCAGGGTCTTGTAGGCCGGGTGCTGCTCGGTATAGCGCTTCTGCAATTCGTATTCTTCCAGCGTCAGCTCGTTGAGCTGCGCCTCGATCTGCACCGCCTCTTCCAGCAACGAGCGCATCTCGAAGGTCAGATCGACCGAGGATTGCGCCTCCTTGAACGCGTTGAGCGCCTCTTCCGCCGCCTGCACCTTGGCCTCGGCATCGGGCAGCTGTTGGCGGATGAATTTCAGGCTGGCCTCGGCCTCGGCCGCCGAACGGGCAATGTTCTGCAACAGATAGACCCGGGAAATTTCGTCCAGGATCCGCACCGCCTCCTCCGCATCCGGCCCCTTCAGCACCAGTTGCAGGATCGAGGAATTGCGCCCCCGCTCCGACACCGAGAACCGCCCGCGAAGATCCTCGAGGCTCCGGGCCATCGGGCTGGCCTGCAGGATGAATTCGCGCCCGGCCGCACCGATCAGCCGGTCCACCAGAAGCTCGATCCCGCTGGCATCGTCGGTGAGCAATTCGCCCACCTTGCCCTCAAGCACCTGCCCCCGGCCCGGATCGAACCGGAACCGCCCCTCGCCCAGGGCGGTCAGGGTCAGCTCTTTGCCCTCAAGCGCGCGCGGCACCACCAGGCGGGCCACGTGGATCTGTTCCTCGTGCCAGGCATAGGGGCGCAGGAATTCAAACCCCGGATCGGGCAGGGCATACCGGCGCAGAAAGTCGCCGATCAGCGGCAGGCGCCGGGGCTCGGCGGTGATGTTGAGCGCCAGGTTCTCGATCACCTCGGTCAGGATCGACCGCGACTTGAGGATCTCGATCTCTGCCGGAATCTCGGGCTTCTGGCCGAACAGCGCCGCCATGTCGGCCGAAACCGCCAGGCCGCCGCCGGATTTTTCCTCGAGCTGCAACAGGGCATCGGCCTGATAGACCGGCCGGGCGATCAACGCATAAAACACCCCCAGCAGCACCGCCAGAACCGTGATCGCGATGATCCGGAACCGCCCGCCATAAAGCGTCTGGAACAGTTGCAGCAGGTCGATCTCGTCATCCGCTGCCTCGGCTTGCCTGGTCTCACTCATCCGGTTTTCCACCCAACTTGGCCGCCCATGCATTGGCCGCCCCGGTCAACATCTCGAACACGGTTTCATGAAATTCCCGGCTGCGCTGGTAAGGGTCGGGGATCTTGTCCTGGCCGACCCATTGCCCGAACAGCATCACCCGCCCGCCCAGGGCCGGGGTCATGCGCATGATCTCGCGCTTGTGGCCGGGCTCCATCACCAGGATCAGGTCGAACGGCGCCGCCAGATCGGCGCTGAACTGCCGCGCCACATGCCCCTCAAGCGACAGCCCGTGCGCCGCCGCCACCTCGGCGGCGGTGGCATCCGCCCCGTGGCCTTCAAGCGCGCCGATACCGGCCGATTCCACCTTCAGATCCGGGCAGCGCGCCGCCAGCAGCCGCTCGCCCACCGGAGAGCGGCAGATATTCCCCACACAAACGACCAGAACAGAAGAAAACATCGCGCTCAATTCGCCAGGGCCAGAGTAGCATTCAATGCGGTGATCGAGGGCAGCAGGTTGGCGATCGCATCATTCCACTTGGCCACCGGATCGGTCACCACATAAACCACGTCCTGCGGGTGCAGCATGAACCGCGTCGCCAGCGCCAGCGCGATCGGCGTGTCGGCGCTCAGCTGGAACACCCGGAACTTGCCGCCGCCCACGGCGCGGAACACGAAAATGCCCCGGGCATTGGCCCGCTCGTTATCCAGCCCGCCCTTGGCCGAAATCGCATCGGTCAGGCTCAGCCCCTCCTGGCCCAGATCGGCGGTGCCGGGGTTTTTCACCTGCCCCATCACATAGGCGACATTATTGCCCAGGTCGGGCACATAAACCACGTCGCCACCCTTGAGCAGCGGGTTGTTGTTATGCTTGCCATTGCGCAGGAAGGCCTGAAGGTTGAGGTAATAGGTATGGCCGTCTCGGGTAATGCGCACCTCCTGCCCGTTGGCGTTTTCCAGAAGCCCGCCTGAGGCCGTCACCGCCTCGACCAGGGTCAGCGGAATATTGGTCACCGGCAGGGTGCCCGGCTTCGCCACCTGGCCTGACACCACCACCTTTTGCGAGTTGAACCCGGCCACCTGTACCGAGACCTGCGGATCGGGGATGTACTCGGCCAGACGGCTGCTGATTTCCTTCTGGATATCGGCCACATCGCGGCTGGTGACATAGACCTCGCCGATATAGGGGAAAAAGATGCTGCCATCGGCCCGCACCGGAATGCCGCTTGTCCCCGACCCCTTCCCGCCGGCCGGCAGGCTCAGCTCCGGGTGGTCCCAGACCGTGATGTTCAGCACATCCCCCACCCCGACCCGGTATTTCCAGCTGCGCGCGGAAAAGCTCAGCCCCTGGCGGGAGGAACGCACCTGGCGCGAGGCGGTATAGCTGGCGATATTCTCGGGGGTCAGGGGGATGATCTCGACATTTTCAAGCGCAAGCTCGGCCTGCTTTTCCCGGGTCACCGGAAAATCCACCCCGGAAACCGTGGCGCAGGCCCCCAGAAAGACCGCCGGCAGGACAAGCCGCAGAACCCTTGCCGATTCGATCACCCCCACCATGCCCCCATCCTGAAAATGCCCGTTCGTTTCCACACCTTATACGTGGCGCCGGGTCTGAATGAAAGGCACGCGCCCGCATTTACCGGCTTAGCTGATGCACCGATGCACCATAAGTTGAATCTCCCCTATCCCTCGACCAGCCCCTTGAGATAGGTGCCGTAATCGTTCTTGGCGAACAGGCGCGCGCGCGCCAGCAATGCCTCGGCGCTGATCCAGCCGGCCCGATAGGCGATCTCCTCCGGGCAGCCGCTCTGCTGACCCTGGCGCTCTTCCAGCGTGCGCACGAAATTGCCCGCATCCAGCAGGCTGCCATGAGTGCCGGTATCCAGCCAGGCAAAGCCGCGCCCCATGCGCTGCACCTCCAGCAGCCCCTCCTGCAGATACATTTCCAGCAACGAGGTGATCTCAAGCTCGCCGCGCGCCGAGGGGGTGACCTGGCGGGCCCGGGCCGGGGCGGTGCCATCGACGAAATAGAGCCCGGTCACCGCATGATTCGAAGGCGGCGTTTCGGGCTTTTCCACAAGCCCGCGCACAGAACCATCCGGGCCGAAATCCACCACGCCATACCGCTCCGGGTCGGCCACGCGATAGCCGAACACCGTCGCGCCGACCTCCTGCATCCCGGCACAGCGCAGCAGCACCGACAGGCCGTGACCGTAAAAGATGTTGTCCCCCAGCACCAAGGCCGACGGCGCCCCGTCCAGAAAATCCTCGGCCAGGACAAAGGCCTGGGCCAGGCCGTCCGGGCTGGGCTGCACGATATAGGTCAGGGAAATGCCCCACTGGCCGCCATCGCCCAGGGTGCTGCGAAACTGCGCCTGGTCGCGCGGCGTGGTGATCACCGCGATCTCGCGGATCCCCGCCAGCATCAGCACGCTGAGCGGGTAATAGATCATCGGCTTGTCATAGATCGGCAGAAGCTGCTTGGAAATGCCCATGGTCACCGGATAGAGCCGGGTGCCCGAGCCGCCCGCCAGAATGATGCCTTTGCGCTCTTTCATGCCATGTCCTTTACAGATCCGCCGCCAGTTCCCCGATCATCCGCCTGGCCGCCGCCTTCCAGTCGGGGCGCGGGATGGCAAACGCCGCCGCCATGCTGGAGCAGTCAAGCCGCGAATTCAACGGCCGCGGCGCCAGCGTCGGCCAGGCGCTGCTGGCAATGTCGCGAATCTCGCAATCCAGCCCGGCGCCGGCCATGATCTCGCGGGCGAAATCGGCCCAGCTCACATCCGGCGCCCCCGAAAAATGATAGATACCGCGCTTGTCCGGTGCACGGCTCAGCTGCCGGGCCACCGAAAGACAGGCCCCGGCAATGGCATCGGCCGGGGTCGGCCCGCCGACCTGATCCGCCACCACGTCAAGCGCCGCGCGTTCCCCCCCCAGCCGCATCATGGTACGCAGGAAATTCTGCCCATGGGCGGAAAACACCCACGAGGTGCGCAGGATCGCATATGTCCCGCCGGCGGCCTGCACCGCCTGCTCGCCGGCAAGCTTGGAGCGCCCATAGGCGTTTTGCGGGTCCGGCGCATCCTGCGGCCGCCACGGCCTGCCCCCGCCCCCGCCAAACACGTAATCGGTCGAAAGATGCACCAGCACGATCCCCCGCCCGGCACAGGCCCGCGCCATGGCGCCGGGGGCCGCGCCATTGATAACCGTGGCCAGCGCCTCCTCGCGCTCGGCCCGGTCCACGGCGGTATAGGCGGCGGCGTTGATCACCGCGTCGGGGGCGTGGGCCTCGATGGCGGCGGCACAGGCGGCCGGGTCGCTCAGATCGGCCTGTTCGCGCCCCAGCGCCACAACCTCGTCCGCCCCCGGCGCCGGCGCCAGAAGCGCGCGCGCCACCTGCCCGGTCCTGCCAAAGACCAGGATCTTCATGCCCCGGTTCCCAGCCGCCGGCCAACCCCGTCGCGCCCCTGCAGGGCCTGCCACCAGGCGCGGTTGTCCAGATACCATTGCACGGTTTTTTCCAGCCCCTGATCCACCGTGACCGAGGGCCGCCAGTTGAGTTCGCCGCGGATCCGGCTCGGGTCGATCGCATAGCGCGCATCATGGCCCGGCCGGTCGGCAACATGGGTAATCAGGCTGGAACAGGGTCGCTTTCCGGGCTGTAGCCGGTCCAGAATGGCACAGATCCTGTGCACCAGTTCAAGGTTGCTCAGCGCGTTCTCGCCCCCGATATTATAGCTGCGCCCGACCCTGCCCCGCGTCAGCACCGTCAGCAGCGCATCGGCGTGATCCTCCACATAAAGCCAGTCGCGCACATTGTCGCCCCGCCCGTAGATCGGGATCTCCCGCCCCGCCAGCGCGTTCAGGATCACCACCGGGATCAGCTTCTCGGGAAACTGGAACGGCCCGTAATTGTTCGAGCAATTGCTCAGCACCACCGGCAGGCCATAGGTCTCGCCCCAGGCGCGCACCAGGTGGTCGGAAGCCGCTTTCGAGGCGGAATAGGGACTGTTTGGCGCATAGGGCGTGTCCTCGGTGAACAGGCCCTCGGGGCCGAGACTGCCGAAGACCTCATCGGTGGAAACATGGTGAAACCGGAACGACGCCGGGCGCCCGCTCTGCTGCCACCAGGCCCGCGCCGCCTCCAACAGGGTGTAGGTGCCGGTAATGTTGGTTTCGATGAAATCCCCCGGCCCGTCGATCGAACGGTCCACATGGCTTTCCGCCGCCAGGTGCATGACCGCATCGGGCCGGTGGCGGGCAAATATCCGGTCAAGCGCGGCGCGGTCGCGAATATCGGCATGTTCAAAGGCATAAAGCGGGCTGTCGGCGACGCTGGCCACATTGTCCAGGCAGGCGGCATAGGTCAGCGCATCGAGATTGACCACCGCATGACCGCGCGCCACCGCCAGACGCACCACCGCCGAGCCGATGAAGCCGGCGCCCCCTGTTACCAGTATCTTCATGTCCGCCCCTCCCACGGAAACGGGCCCTGATAGGTGAAATCAGTCTCTAATTCAGCCAGAAACGGCGCATTTGCATCCTTCTCGGACAGGACAGGCGCGCCGCTCAGCCCCCAGTCGATGCCGATTTCCGGGTCATCCCACCGCACCGCCCGGTCACATTCGGGGGCATAGAAATCGGTGCATTTGTAAATGATTTCGGTATCGGCCTCGCGGGTGACGAAACCGTGCAGGAACCCGGCCGGGATCAGCAATTGCCGGCCATTGTCAAAGCTCAGCTCGACCCCGGTCCAGCGCCCATAGGTCGGGCTGCCCCGGCGAATGTCCACGGCCACGTCAAACAGCCGCCCGCGCCCGCAGCGCACCAGCTTGGCCTGGGCGTGGGGCGGTGCCTGGAAATGCAGGCCGCGCACCGTACCGGCGGCGCGCGAAAACGAATGATTGTCCTGCACGAAATCCAGGTCGATCCCGGCGCGGGCCAGCGCGGCCCGGTTCCAGCTTTCGCTGAAAAA
>CAZPDV010000046.1:0-10365 GCA_964585355.1 uncultured Aliiroseovarius sp. | reverse complement strand
CGGTGGGTTTTGTAGGGGCCGGTCTGTTGAGCCTGGGGCAGGCGCTTGGCATCCTTTATGGCGCCAATATCGGCACCACCATGACCGGCTGGCTGGTCACCCTGTTCGGGCTGAAACTGGACCTGGCGAATATCGCCATGGCGACCCTGCTGCCGGCGGCGCTGGCGCTGCTTCTGGCGCGCGGGGCGGTCGCGCGGGCGGGGCGGGTGCTGGCCGGGCTGGCCCTGATGCTGATCGGGCTCGAGCTCATGCAAACCGCGCTCAGCGGCGCCACCGGCCTGGTTCTGCCGCAAAGCCTGGCCGGCGCGGGTATCTGGGCGCTGGTGCAACTGGCGGCGGCCGGGCTGGCGGTCACCATCCTGATTCAGTCCTCCTCGGCCGCGGTGGCCCTGACCCTGGTGATGCTGCAAGGCGGTGTGATCGACATCGCCCAGGCCGCCGCCATGGTGGTTGGCATGAATGTCGGCACCACCTTCACGGCGTTGATGGCCTCGATCGGCGGCTCGCGACAGATGCGGCAGACGGCGGTGGCAAACCTGTTGTTCAACATCGTCACCGGCATGATCGCCCTGCCGCTGGTGCTGCTGGCGCCCGGTCTGCTGGCCCGGCTGGCACAGGATGCCGGGCCGCTCAATGCCCTGATGGTCTTTCACACCGGTTTCAACCTTGCCGGCACGGCGCTGTTCCTGCCGCTGACGCCGGCCTATACCCGGCTGATTCAGCATCTGGTACCGGAAGGGCGCGAGGCGCTGGAGATCAGGCTGGACCGGGCGCTGCTGAACGATCCCACCGCCGCGCTGATGGCGGCGCAGGGGGCGGTTTCACTGATTCGGCGGCGGTTATACGAGGCGATCGCGGCTGCTCTTGGCCGGCCTGCGGACTTGCGCGGCCTGTCGGCGCTGGCGCCGCGCCTGCCGGCCGCTCTGGACGAGCTGGAAGCCTATGTCACCGCGATCAGGCTCCCCACCGGCTGGTCGGCCCAGCGTGAGGCCTTTGCCGCGATCCTGCATCAGATCGACCACCTGCGCCGCCTGCATGGGCGCAGCCAGCAAAAGGCGCGGATCTCGGTGCTTGGCAGCGATCCGCTGCTGGCCCGGCCGGCGTGCCTGCTGGCCGCCTTCCTGCGCCGGTTGGCGGTGCCGGGCCATGGAGGCGACGGTCTCGCCCGGCTGACCTGGTTCGAGGCGCTGATGGAGCATCGCGCGCATCGCCACCGCCGGGCGCTGATGCGCGGCCAGGATGCGGGCGTGGTTTCAGTGCAGGACGTGTTTCGCCTGACCGACGCCATGCGCTGGCTGCGCCGCAGCCTGCACCATGTCACCCGGATTGCCCATTATGATGGGGTCGTGACCAGGGCCCTGGCAGAAACCGGGGTGCCTCAGACGCGCCCGGTGCCGCCGCTCAAAAACGGCGCCGGCTGATCTTCCTCAAAGGCTCGTCTCCAGCGCGGCAACGATGGCATCGCCCATTTCGGCGGTGGTGGCCGGTGTGCCGCCCTCGGCCTGCATCAGGTCGGGCGTGCGCACCCCTTCGGCCAGCACCTTTTCGACCGCCCGTTCCAGCCGGTCGGCCTCGGCGCCCTGGTCAAAGGAATAGCGCAACGCCATGGCAAAGCTCAGCACACAGGCGATCGGGTTGGCCTTGCCCTGGCCGGCAATATCCGGGGCCGAGCCATGCACCGGCTCATACAGCGCCTTGGGCCGGCCGTTCTCCATCGGCGCGCCCAGGCTGGCCGAGGGCAGCATCCCCAGCGAGCCGGTCAGCATCGCCGCCACGTCCGACAGCAGGTCGCCAAACAGGTTGTCGGTCACGATCACGTCGAACTGCTTGGGATTGCGCACCAGCTGCATGCCGCCATTATCGGCATACATGTGGCTGACCGCGACCTCCGGGTATTCGGCCGCCACCTCGTTCACCACATCGCGCCACAGGATGCCGCTCTCCATCACATTGGCCTTCTCCATGGAACACAGCCGCTTGTCGCGCTTCATGGCCAGATCGAAGGCCGAGCGCGCCACCCGCGCAATCTCGCTTTCCGTATAGCGCTGGGTGTTGAGGCCGACCCGCTCGTTGCCCTCCTCGAAGATGCCGCGCGGCTCGCCAAAATAGATGCCCGAGGTCAGCTCGCGCACGATCATGATATCCAGCCCCGCCACCACGTCGCGCTTGAGCGAGGAAAAATCCGCCAGCGCGTCAAAGCACTGGGCCGGGCGCAGATTGGCATAAAGGTCCATCTCCTTGCGCAGGCGCAGCAGGCCGCGCTCGGGCTTGACGCTGAAATCCAGATCGTCGTATTTCGGCCCGCCCACGGCCCCCAGCAGCACCGCATCCACCTCCTGCGCGCGCGCCATGGTGGCATCGGCCAGCGGTACGCCATGCACGTCATAGGCGGCACCGCCCACCAGGTCCTCTTCCACATCAAAGACCAGGCCGCGCCTTGTGCCATACCAGTCGATGATCTTTTTCACCTCTGCCATGACTTCGGGGCCGATACCGTCGCCGGCGAGGATCAGAAGGGAAGGGTTGGACATGGCACTTTTCCTTGGCTGTTTGTGCGTCGGACTAGCCCGGGACGCGCCCGGGGTCAAGAAATCGCCCCTTCTTCTGTTGATAAATATCCTGCGGGGGTCCGGGGGTGCAAAACCCCCGGTCTGCCCTATCCGCGCCCCAGCCGTTTCAGCCCCCGCGCCAGCGCCTCCCAGACCCGCCGGATCCGCGGCACCCGCCCCATGGCCTCATGCGCCGTCAACCAGACCGGCAACGGCGGGATCGGCAGATCCTCGAACAGCCTGACCAGCTCCGGCTCATCCTCCAGCATCACCACCTGGCCAAAGCCGATACCTGCCCCCGCCCGCACCAGATGCCAGTACGCCGCCTGATCGTCGGTGCGCAGGACAAAGCAGTCGCGCGTCACCTGCATCCCCATCCGGGCCATGCCGCGAATGATCCGGTCATCGCGGTCGAAACCCACCAGGTCATGTGCGCGCAGATCCTCGACCCGCCGCGGGGTTCCGCGCCGGGCCAGATAGCTTCTGGCGGCAAATATGCCCACGGGCAGGTCGGTGACATGGCTGGTGATCACATCAAGCTGATCTGGCCGGTACATGCGCACGGCAATGTCGGCCTCGCGAAAAAGCAGGTTCTGGGAACTGTCCGACGGCACCAGGTCAATGTGGATGCCCGGCTCGGCCGCCCTGAGATCGGCCAGGATCGGCGGCAGGATGAAATGCGAAACCACCTGGCTTGCGGTGATGCGCACATCGCCTTCAAGGCGCTGATCCTGCCCGGCGACGGCCAGCGCCATCTGCCCCGCCGCCTGGTGCATCGCCTCGGCTGCGGGCAATATCCGCCGGCCCGCATCGCTCAGCACCAATCCATGCGCCCGCCGGTGAAACAGCTCCAGCCCCAGCGCCTCTTCCATGCGCCGGATGCGCCGCCCGAGCGTTGGCTGGCTGGCCGCAAGCTGTCGCCCGGCGGCGGACAGAGAGCCGCTTTCCGCCACGGCAAGAAATGCCTGGATCAACGACCAGTCAAGAGAAGAAAGCGGGTTGTCCATTCATTAATGAATATCAGAACTGCATTTTTTGGCAATGTTCATGCGAAATCGTATGTGAAATTGTGCTCCCGAAAAGGAGAGCCCCATGCCCCAACACGTTCTGATCCTCGGCCCCACCGGCCGCTTTGGCCGCCATGCCAGCCAGGCTTTCACCGATGCCGGCTGGCGCGTCAGCCACTTCAACCGCGCCCGCGATGACCTGATGCAGGCGGCCCGCGGCGTTGACGTGATCGTCAATGGCTGGAACCCGCCCTATGACAAATGGCAATCCGACCTGCCCGGTCAGACGAGGGAAATCATCGACGCCGCCCGCCGCCATGGCGCCACCGTTCTTTTTCCGGGAAATGTCTATGTTTACGGCAAGGGGTCGCCCGAGCTTCTTGCCCCTGACACGCCGCACCGGGCGCGCAATCCGCTGGGCCGGCTGCGCATCGAGATGGAGGCCGCCTATCGCGCCTCCGGGGTGCCGACCATTGTCCTGCGGGCCGGCGATTTCATTGACACCGAGGCCAGTGGCAACTGGTTTGACCGGGTGATTGTCGGCAAGCTCGACAGGGGTGTTTTTACCTATCTTGGGCCAATGAACGTGCCGCATGCCTGGGCATTTCTGCCGGATCTGGGGCGTGCCGCGGTGGCGCTGGCCGAGATGCGCGGGCACCTGGCGCGGTTTCAGGAAGTTTCCTATCCCGGCTTTACATTGACGGGCGAAGACCTGGCGCAGGCGCTGGAAAGGGCGCTCGGGCGCAAGCTTGCACGTCGGCGGTTTTCCTATCTGCCGATCCGCCTGGCGGCCCCGTTCTGGCCGCTTGGCCGCCACCTGGCCGAGATGCGCTACTTGTGGGCCATGCCCCATCGGCTGGACCGGGAAACCTTTGCCGAGCTGCTACCGAATTTTACCGAAACCCCGTTGGAGCAGGCGCTCTTGGCGGCACGCGGGCAGGGTCAAGGGTGATAAAAGGGTGAAAGGTTTTCCATCGCCGGCCTGCGGGGTGCCAAAATCATCCAGCCCTCAAAAGAAAAGGGGCACCGATGGGCGCCCCTTTCCCGGTCTGCATCCCGCTTCAGGCGGCTTTTTCTTCGCCCATGTAGCGCTGATAAAACCCTTCGCCTTGCTCTGCCAGCTCGCGCAACAGCGCCGGTGGCGTGAAGCGTGGGCCATGGCGGCTTTCCAGCCCCTCGCAGATTTCCACCGCCCGCGCTGCGCCGATGATATCGAGCCACGAGAACGGCCCGCCGGACCACGGCGCGAAGCCCCAGCCCAGGATCGCGCCCACGTCGCCTTCGCGGATGTCCTCGAGCACCCCGTCTTCCAGCGCCCGCACGGCTTCCAGGACCTGCGCAAACATCAGCCGGTGCTGAACCTCGGTCACGTCGGGTTGTGGCTCCTGTGCCGGGTATTTCTCGCGCAATTCGGGCCAGAGCTGCACCCGCTTGCCGTTTTCGTCATATTCATAGAACCCGGCCTTGGCCTTGCGCCCCATCCGGCCCTGCTCGGCCATCCAGAAGATCACCTCGTCCACCGCGCTGTCGGGATAGGCATCCCCCATCGCAGCCCGGGTCGCCCTGGCGATTTTCACCGCAAGGTCGATCGAGGTCTCGTCAACCAGTTGCAGCGGCCCCACCGGAAAGCCCAGCATCCGCGCCGCATGTTCCACCAGCGCCGGCTCCACCCCTTCGCCGACCATGCGGATACCTTCGTTCAGATAGGGGATGATGCAGCGGTTGGCATAGAAGAACCGCGCGTCATTGACCACGATCGGGGTCTTGCGGATCTGGCGGACGTAATCGAGCGCCTTGGCCACCGCCCGGTCGCCGGTCTTCTTGCCCTTGATGATCTCGACCAGCGCCATGCGCTCGACCGGCGAGAAGAAGTGGATGCCGATGAACTGCTCGGGGCGCTTCGAGGCCTGCGCCAGGTCGCTGATCGGGAGGGTAGAGGTGTTGGTGGCAAAGATGCAGTCCTCGCCCACTACCGCTTCCACCTTGCGGGTGACTTCGGCCTTGATGGCCGGGTCTTCGAACACCGCCTCGATGATCAGGTCACAGCCGGCAAGGGCGGCGTAATCGGTGGTGGCGGCGATCCGGCCGAGCACCGCTTCCTTCTTCTCGGGCGTGGCCTTGCCGCGGGCGATGCCCTTGTCCATGTAGGCCTCGGAATAGGCCTTGCCCCGGTCGGCGGCGTCCTGGCTCTGGTCGATCAGCACCACCTCGATTCCGGCCAGCGCCGAGACCAGGGCGATCCCCGCCCCCATCATGCCGGCGCCCAGCACGCCAAGCTTCTGCACCCGCTGGTCGGGAATGCCGGCCGGCCGCACCGCGCCCTTTTCCAGCGCCTGCTTGTTCAGAAACAGGCTGCGGATCATGGCCGCGCTTGAGGGGTTCATGATCACGTTGGTGAACCAGCGCGCTTCGACCTTCAGGGCGGTGTCGAATGGCACCAGCGCGCCCTCATAAGCACAGGCCAGAAGCGCCTTGGCCGCCGGATAGGCGCCCTGGGTCTTGCCAAGGATCATCGCATTGGCGCCGACCATGGTCTGAAACCCGGCGGGGGTGTAGGGGGCGCCGCCGGGCATCTTGTAGCCCTTGGCGTCCCACGGCTTGACGATATCGGCCTCGGAGGCGCCGAGCACCCAGGCCCTGGCCCGCGCCATCAGCTCTTCGGCCGGCACAACCTCGTCGATCAGCCCGGCCTTTGCTGCCTTTTCCGGGGCCAGGGTCTTGCCTTCCAGCAGATAGGGCGCGGCCGCCATCAGCCCCAGCTTGCGGATCAGCCGGGTGGTGCCGCCGCCGCCGGGAAAGATGCCGACCATGATTTCCGGCAGGCCGATCCGTGCCTTGGGGTTGTCGGCGGCAAAAATCCGGTGACAGGCCAGCGGGATCTCGAGCCCGATGCCCATGGCGGTACCGGGCAGCGCCGCCGCCACCGGCTTGCCGCCCTTGTTGGTCTTGGGGTCGGCCCCGGCGCGTTCAAGCCGGCGCAGGATCTCGTGCATGTGCATGACCCCATCGAAAACCCCGCGCGCCGGGTCGTCGCCGGCCTCGCGCTTGAGCCGCGCCAGCACGTTCAGATCCATGCCCCCGGCAAAGCTTTCCTTGCCCGAGGTAATGACGATGCCCTTCACCGCATCATCGGCCAGCGCCTTGTCGATCAGGGCGCTGAAATCCTCGAACGCCTCGAAGCTCATCACGTTCATCGACTTGTCGGGGCAATCCCAGAGGATGGTGGCAACGCCATCCGCGTCCAGGTCATAGGTAAAATCGCTCATTCCTGTTCTCCTTCGCTCGGGCCGTTTTCCAGCGGCGAGCCGTCTTTGCGGGTGAATTCAAAGCCCTTTCCCTTCTGAAACGTCACCTTCATGTCCTCGTCGGAATACCAGGCGGTTTCGGTCTCGGTCCGGGTGCCGACCACGAAGAAGCGGGCCTCCGTGTCGGTCTTGTTGATCAGGTGATGGCCGTTCGGGTCACCGGCGGGAAAGGTTGCGACATCGCCGGGGCCCATGGGGGTTTCGCCATTGTCATCCACCAGTACCGGATTGCCGGACAGGATCACCACGATCTCGTCCTGCTCCTCGTGCCAGTGGCGCAGGCTGGACATGGCGCCGGGGGCGAGAATGACGATATTGGCGCCAAACTGGCTGAGCCCGCCGGCAGTGCCGACCGCGATCTGGCTGCGCCCCTGCATCAGGGCGGCGCGGTGGCCCGGATAGCCCGAGCCGGTCTTGACCGGCAGTTTGTCAAGGTCGAGCTTCGGCATCAGACGCGCTCGATGATGGTGCCGACGCCCATGCCGGAGCCGATGCACAAGGTGGCCAGCCCCACCTCCTTGTCGGCACGCTCCAGCTCGTCCAGCAGGGTGTTGAGGATGATCGCCCCGGTGGCGCCCAGCGGATGGCCCATGGCAATGGCGCCGCCATTCACGTTCACCTTGTCCATGTCGGCGTTGAAATATTGCTGAAACCGCAGCACCACGGCGGCGAAGGCCTCGTTGACCTCGAACAGGTCGATATCGCCAAACTCCATGCCGGCGGCGGCCAGCACCCGCTCGGTCGCCGGCACCGGGCCGGTCAGCATGATCGTCGGGTCGGTGCCGATGCGCGAGGTGGCGCGGATGCGCGCGCGCGGCTTGAGCCCGCGTTCCTTGCCGAAATTTTCGTTCCCGATCAGGATCGCCGCCGCCCCGTCGGCTATGCCCGAGGAATTGCCGGCATGGTGCACATGGTTGATCCGCTCAAGCTCGGGATATTTGAGCAGCGCCACCGCGTCAAAGCCCGGCATCTGCTCGCCCAGCGCCTTGAAGGAAGGCTTGAGACTGCCCAGGGTCTGCATGTCGGTGGCGCGAATCATCTCGTCCTCGTCCAGGATCGGCAGACCGTTCTGGTCGCGAATGGTCATGACCGATTTGCTGAAACGGCCCTCGGCGCGGGCGCGGGCGGCGCGCTTCTGGCTTTCAACCGCCAGCGCGTCGCAATCATCGCGGGAAAACCCGTATTTGGTGGCGATGATGTCGGCGGAAATGCCCTGCGGCACGAAATAGGTCTTCATCGCCAGATGCGGATCGGCGGCAATGGCGCCGCCGTCCGAGCCCATGGGCACGCGGCTCATGCTTTCGACCCCGCCGGCGATGAACGCATCTCCGGCCCCGCCACGCACCTGGTTGGCGGCCATGTTCACGGCCTCGAGCGCCGAGGAACAGAAACGGTTGACCGAGACGCCGGGAATGCGCTCGTCAAGCTCCGAATACAACACCGCCGAGCGCGCCAGGCAGGCGCCCTGCTCGCCGACCTGGGTGACATTGCCCCAGATCAGATCCTCGACCGCATGGCCCTCAAGGTTGTTGCGCGCCTTGAGTTCATTGAGCACTTCGGCAGACAGGCGCACCGCCGGCACCTCGTGCAGGGAGCCATCCTTCTTGCCCTTGCCGCGCGGGCTGCGCACGGCATCGTATATATATGCGTCGTTCATCTCTCTCTCCTTCTCAGGCACGGTCAGCGGGGCTGCCGGGCATCAGGTCATAGGGGTGTTTCCAGCCGGGGGTGGCCGCCACCCGGTCCAGCCAGGCGTCGATATGCGGCCAGTCGGCGCGGTCAAAGCCGAACGGCTCGGGGTAAAACAGGTATCCGCAACAGGAAAGATCGGCGGTGGTAAGGGTGTCGCCGATCAGGAAATCACGGTCGGCCAGCTCGTTGTTCAGCACCATGTAAGCGGTTTTCAGGCGGTTTTGGGTGAAAGCGATCACCTCGGCCGGGCGCTTGTCCTCGGGCAGGAAATTCATCAGGAACCGGGTCATGCCGGCGGGGCCGGACAGCTTGTGATTGTCCCAGAACTGCCAGCGCAGGATCTCGCGCCGCTCGGCGGCCGAGCGCCCGCCCAGCTTGCCGGACTTGGAGGAAACATAGTCCTGAATCACCGCCGATTGGCTCAGCACCACATCCCCGTCCTGCATCACCGGCACCTCGCCCATATGGTTGAGCGCCAGAAACTCGGGCGTCTTGGTGCCGCCGTGGAAGAAATCGACGTAAACCGGTTCCCATTCGAGCCCGGACAGCTCCAATGTCAGCGCCGCCTTGTAGGCATTGCCGCTTTCCCCGAAACAATGGAGCTTGATGGTCATGTGGTGTTCCTCTCTGATGTCCGAGCCGGGGGTTTCACACCCCCGGACCCCCGTGGAGTATTGCCGGAAAGATGAAAGGGCCGCCGAAACAGGCACTTGCATTCCTGCGATCGGCATGGCGCCCATGTGGGAGGGGCCTCTGGCCGGGGCTTTCATCTTTCGACAAATACTCCCGCCGGAGGCATCCCGGCATTTCCTCCCACCCTGCCATCACCTTTTTCGCGCCTCCAGTTCCGAATTGAACAGCCGCAGCCGGTGGCCCAGGGTTTCGGCGTCGGTAACGCTGTCGAAATTTTCGAACAGGAAGCTCAGCGCCTCGCCCTCATCCAGCCCGGCCTCGTGGGCGAAGCGTCGGAGCCGGCGATAGCCGTCTTCGGTCATGGCCACCGGAAAGCGGCGCGTGAGGCGGAAGCGTTTGGGCATCAGAACTCCTCTGGGTCGAGCGCCATGACCGGCTCGGCACCGCTCTGGATCCGCGCGAGGTGCATGCCGGTGGCGGGCAGGTGGCGTGCGGCATAATAGCGGCCGGTGGCCAGTTTTGTCTTGTAAAACGCGGCGTCACCGCGCCCGGCCTCGAGTGCTGCGGCGGCAGCCACGCCCATGCGCGCCCACATGTAGCCCAGTGCCACATGTCCGAACAGGTGCAGGAAATCGGTCGAGCCCGCCAGCGCGGCATCGGGATTTTTCATGCCGTTTTCCATGAAGAACATCGCCGCCGCCTGCAGGTCTTTCGAGGCCGCCTTGAGCGGTTGCAGCAGGGGCTCGTTGACCGTGGCATTGCCTTCATGCGTCTTGATGAAGTCCTTGATCATCTCGAAAAAGCCCATCAGCGGCTTGCCGCCATCCGCGGCCAGCTTGCGGCCGACCAGGTCCAGCGCCTGCACGCCGTTGGCGCCCTCATAGATCATGGTGATGCGGGCATCGCGGACGAACTGGCTCATGCCGGTTTCCTCGATATAGCCGTGGCCGCCAAAGATTTGCTGGGCCGAGACGCACATTTCAAAGCCCTTGTCGGTCTGAAAGCCCTTGATCACCGGGGTCAGCAGCGAGATCAGGCCATGCGCGCGGGCGTCCTGCAGGCGGCTGGCGCGGTCGATCAGTTGCGCCCCCCAGAAGGTCAGGGCGCGCGCGCCTTCGACAAAGCTTTTCTGGTCCATCAGGTTGCGGCGGATATCAGGGTGGACGATGATCGGGTCGG
>CAZPDV010000045.1:0-10371 GCA_964585355.1 uncultured Aliiroseovarius sp. | reverse complement strand
ACCGAACAGGCTGAACATGACGATTGCTGACTTTCTTCATTCCGATTTTCCTTCGGCCACCACGCTTCCGGCCGAGGAAATCAGCGGGCCGAAACGGTTTTTCAATCGCGAACTCAGCTGGCTGGGCTTTAACTGGCGGGTGCTGGAAGAGGCCGAAAACAAGCGCGCGCCGCTGCTTGAGCGGCTGAGATTCCTGTCCATTTCGGCGACCAATCTTGATGAATTCTACACGGTCCGGGTCGCCGGCCTGCGCGAACTGGCGCGCGAAGGCGTCACCACCCCGGCGGCTGACGGGCTGACCCCGGCGCAGCAACTGGTGCTGATCAATGCCGAAGCGCGCCGCCTGATGGCGCATCAACAACAGGTTTTCGATGATCTGGCCGGCGAGATGCAGGCCGCCGGCATTTCGTTATGCACCCCCGACACCCTCACCGCCGAAGATCGCAGCTATCTCGACCGGGCCTTTCTCGAGCAGGTTTTCCCGGTTCTCTCGCCGCTGGCAATCGACCCGGCGCATCCCTTCCCCTTCATCCCGAATGCGGGCTTTGCCCTGGCCCTGCAACTGGAACGCAAGAGCGATCGCCGCAAGCTGATGGCGCTGTTGCCGATCCCGCAACAGATCAACCGCTTCATGCGCCTGCCCTCGCCCGAAGGCATCGCCCGCTTCCTGCCGCTCGAGGATCTGCTGCTGGAATATATCGGCCAGCTTTTTCCCGGCTACACGGTGCGCGGCTCGGCCGCCTTTCGCATCCTGCGCGACAGCGATCTGGAGGTCGAGGAAGAGGCCGAAGACCTGGTGCGCGAGTTTGAGACCGCTCTGAAACGGCGGCGGCGCGGTGAAGTGGTGCGCATGAAGATCACCGCCGATTCGCCCCCGGCGCTGCTCAAGATGATCAAGCGCGAACTGCATGTTTCGGATGAAGATATCGTCGAGGTGGACGGCATGATCGGCATGGCCGACCTGTCGGAACTGGTGCTCGACGAACGCCCGGACCTGCTCTGGCCGCATTTCACCCCGCGGGTGCCCGAGCGGGTGCTCGACCACGAAGGCGACATGTTTGCCGCGATCCGGCAAAAGGACATGCTGCTGCACCATCCCTATGAAACCTTTGACATGGTGGTGCGGTTCCTGTCGCAGGCGGCGCATGACCCGGATGTGGTGGCGATCAAGCAGACGCTTTATCGCACCTCGCGCGACAGCCCCATCGTCACCGCCTTGTGCGAAGCGGCCGAGATGGGAAAATCCGTGACGGCGGTGATCGAGCTCAAGGCCCGCTTCGACGAGGCCGCCAATATCCTGCAATCGCGCCGCCTGGAACGTGCCGGCGCGCATGTGGTCTATGGTTTCATCAACTACAAGACCCACGCCAAGATTTCGACCGTGGTGCGCCGCGAGGGCGACAAGCTGGTGACCTATACCCATTTCGGCACCGGCAATTACCACCCGATCACCGCCCGGATCTATACCGATCTGAGCCTGTTTACCTGTGACCGGGCGCTGGGGCGCGATGCCACCAAGGTTTTCAACTACATTTCCGGCTATGCCCAGCCCGAGGGGCTGGAAAGCCTTGCGATTTCGCCGGTGAACCTCAAGCAGACCCTGCTTGACAGCATCGCCTTCGAGGCCGAGCAGGCCCGCGCCGGCAAACCGGCCGAGATCTGGGCCAAGATGAACGCGCTGATCGAGGAGGACGTGATTGACGCGCTCTATGCCGCCAGCCAGGCGGGGGTGAAGATCAGCCTGGTGGTGCGCGGCATTTGCGGGCTCCGGCCGGGGATCAGGGGGTTGAGCGAAAACATCCGGGTGAAATCCATCGTCGGCCGGTTTCTGGAACATTCGCGCATCGTCTGTTTCGGCGCGGGCCACGGGCTGCCATCGAAAAAGGCGCGGGTCTATATCTCGTCGGCCGACTGGATGGGGCGCAACCTGAACCGCCGGGTCGAAACCCTGGTCGAGGCCAAGAACCCCACGGTCAAGGCCCAGATCATGAGCCAGATCATGGCCGCCAACCTGGCGGACGAGGCGCAAAGCTGGGTCATGGGGCCGGATGGCGCCTTCCACCGCCCGGACCTGTCCAGCATCGAGGCGCCGTTTTCCTGTCACCGGTTTTTCATGGAGAACCCCTCGCTTTCGGGCCGGGGCTCGGCCGGGGCCAAGGATGTGCCGGAACTGGCGCATTCGCATGACTGATGCGGGGGGCCAGCCCCCCACGTTGAAAACGCAAGCGTTTCCAACGCTCCCCCCGGAGTATTTCGGGAAAGATGAAAGGCACGCAACCCGGTACGCAACGGGCTTTCGTGACCCGAACGGCCTGCTATAAGGCGGTAAGGACCGGATTGGGGGAGCTTGCCATGGCTGACGCCGCGCGCGCACAGGATGAATGGGGGCCTTTCGGAAGGCCGATTTTCGATGATCCCTCGGCCCGGGCGCTGGCCCGCGTCGGGGTGGTCGATGTGGGGTCGAACTCGGTCCGGCTGGTGGTGTTTGACGGGGCGGCGCGCAGCCCGGCCTATTTCTTCAACGAAAAGATCCTGTGCGGGCTGGGGGCGGGGTTGCCCGAGACCGGGCGGCTCAACCCCGAGGGGCGGGTCCGGGCGCTGGCTGCGATCCGGCGGTTTCAGCTTTTGGCGGAAGGCATGGACCTTGCCCCGCTGAGCGCGGTGGCGACCGCCGCGGTGCGCGAGGCGGCGGACGGGCCGGATTTCTGCGCCGAGGTGGAGCGCGAGACCGGGCTGAAGCTTTTTGTCATTGATGGCGCCGAGGAGGCGCGGCTTTCTGCCCAGGGGGTGTTGCTGGGCTGGCCCGGCGCCGAGGGGCTGGTCTGCGATATTGGCGGCTCGTCCATGGAGCTTGCCCAGGTGTCGGAGCTGGCGGTGGGCAAGCGGGTGACCTCGCCGCTGGGGCCGCTCAAGCTTGCCGGCATTCCCGGCGGCAAGGCCGGGCTCAAGCGTCATATCGCCGCCCAGGTGGACGAGCTGGCCGCGCGCATGGGTACCGACCACAAGCGGCTGTTTCTGGTTGGCGGGTCGTGGCGCGCCATTGCCCGGCTGGACATGCTCAGGCGGGAATACCCCCTGCCGGTCCTGCATGAATACCGCATGACCCCGCGCGAGCTGGGCGCCACCCTGAAATGGATCGAGGGCGCCGACATGGAGGCGCTCAGGGCCAGGACCGGCACCTCGGCCGCGCGCATGGCGCTGGTGCCGGTGGCCGCGCTGGTGCTGCGGGCGCTGATGCGGCGCTTTCGCCCGCGCGAACTGGCAATCTCGGCCTATGGTATCCGCGAGGGGCTGCTTTACGAGCAGATGCCCGACCGCCTGCGCCGGCGCGACCCGCTGATCGAGGCCTGCCGTTTTGCCGAGCAGAAAGAGGCCCGGCTGCCGGGTTTCGGCAAGGCGCTCTACAAGTTCATCGCGCCGCTCTACAAGGCCGCCCGGCCGCCCGAGGACCGGCTGGTGCGCGCCGCCTGCCTGTTGCATGACGTCAGCTGGCGGGCGCATCCCGATTTCCGCCACGAAGTGTGTTTCGAATATGCCACGCGGGCCAATCTGGGCGGGCTCACCCATGGCGAGCGGGTGTTTCTGGGGCTGGCGCTGATGCATCGCTACAAGAACAGCCGGGCCGGCTGCAAGCACGAGGCGCTGTTTCCGCTGCTGAGCGAGAAGGAGATGCACCGGGCGGAAGTGCTGGGCAAGGCGATGCGCTTTGGCGCCATGTTTTCGGTGGATCACCCGGCCGAAAAGGCGGCGCTGAAATGGCGCCCGCAGAAGCGCGAGCTGCACCTGATCGTGCGCAAATCCGCCCGCGACCTGTTTGGCGAAGTGGCGCAGGCCCGGTTCAACGCGCTGGCCGCCGCGCTTGGGGCCGAGCCGCTGGTGCGGGTGCGGTAGGCGGGCGGTTAAAGGTCGATCTCGCCAGGCTCCAGCGGCACCTTGCGGCGGATCAGGATATCGCCATTGGGCAGCATCTCGGGCATTTCATAGGCGGTGAAATCGTCCAGCATTTCCAGGAGCTTGACCCACCCCTCGGCAACCGGATCAAGCTCATCCAGCAAACCGCGCAGGATCAGCCCCATGCCCTGGCTGAGCATCTCGGCACCGCGCGAAAGATCGTTTTCCGCAGGCGGCGTTTCCGGCGCGGCCCCGTCCTGCGCCATGGCCGGAGCGGCCAGCGCGGCACAAAGCATTGTCGTCATGAAAACCTTTCTCATGCCCCACATATAGGGCGCGCCCGGCGATTTTCAAATTTCCAGGTCAACCGTGACCGGAAAATGATCCGAGGCAGTCAGGAGCGCCTGACGCAGTTCCGGAATGCGATAGCACTCAGGGTCATCGAACGGGTGCCATATCCGCCATTTCGGGTGTTTCGCGCACAGGTCGGGCGAGAGCATCACGTAATCCAGCAGCGCCTGGAAATAGCGCTTTTCCTCGGCGATCCAGAACCGTGCCGAAACCGGGCGGGCGCCGGTGCGGGTGGTCAGCGCCATATGCGCATTCGGCTCGCACAACCGCACGCCGTCGCCCTCGCCCAGCACCACCTCGACCCCGGAGCGGCCAAACAGCCGTTCGTATTCATCCAGCCCCGGCCCATCGTTGAAATCGCCCAGCACGATCAGGCTGTCGCCCGCTTGCAGGTGCTGCTCGATGCGCTGTCGCAGCCAGATGCACTGCGCCATCTGCTTGCGCCGGTTCTCGATGCTGATGCGCATGGCCTCTTCGGGGCTGCGCGCGCCATGCGGGGCCTTGGACTTGACATGCACCCCGATCATGCGAAAGGCCTTGCCGGTGGCGCGGAACCGGGCGGCGACCTCCAGCGGCGGCTTGGAAAAGCGCACCAGTTCGGGGGCGGCGTCCACGTCCAGGTCGCGCCGGAACACCCCGTCAAAGCGCGGCGCCGCGCTGCTGCCGGTCTTGCCGGTGGGGGCGCCTTGCGGGTCATGGCGGGCCGAGATCACGTCCGGGTCATATAGCAGGGTGATCTCCTGCTGGGTGGCGTTCTGAAACCCCACCAGCGCCTTGCGCGCCCTGAGGTCGTATCTGGCGGCGAAGTTTTCCAGCGCGCGCTCGGCATTGCGCACGCGGCCGCCATCGGGGGCCTCGATCACCATGATCGCATCCGCATCCATCGCCGTGAACACGATCGCCGCCGCCGCCAGCTGCTCGCCCCGGCGCACCTTGTAGCGCGCCGACCATTCGCCATCTTCCAGCAGGTTGCCATGGTCATCGAACAGCGCGTTGAACCATTCGACGTTATAGGTGGCGATGCGCATTTCAGGCCGGCGCGCGCTCGGGCTGGCGGGCGGCGCGGATCTCCTCCCAGGCCGCGTTCACCGCGATCAGGCGCTTCTCGGCCAGGTGCAGGGCCTCTTCCGGCACGCCGCGGGCGATCATCCGGTCCGGGTGGCTTTCGACCACCTCCCGATGCCAGGCCTTGCGGATCGTCTCCAGGTCGTCCTCCGGGCTGACCCCGAGAACCTCATAGGGGTCGGGGGCGGCATCGGGCACGAAGCGGGCGCGCAGGGCCCGAAAGCGCCGTTCGTCAAAGCCCAGGATCTTTGCCACCCGCGCCAGGAAGTCATCCTCGGCCGGGTGATATTCGCCATCCGCCATGGCGATGAAGAACAGCCCCTCCATCAGGTCGCACAGGGCCGGGTCATCCTTGCCGAACATGGCGGCGATGCGGGCGGCGTATTCCTCGAACCCGGCGACATCGGTGCGCGCCAGGTTGAACAGCCGCGCCGCCGCCTTCTCCTCGCCCTCGGGGATGGTAAAGACCTCGCGAAAGGCGGTGACCTCATCGCGGGTCACCAGCCCGTCCGCCTTGGCCATCTTGGCGCCCAGCGCGATCACCGCAATGGCAAAACCCACGCGCCGCTCGGGCGGGGTGCGTAAATGCTCGAACACCGCCGACAGGCTTTCGCCCGCGCGCAGGGCCGAGACGGCATCGCTTATACGGCTCCACAGGCTCATGGCCCCCACCTTATCTGCTCTGCACGCGCCTGTCAGGTCAAAACCCCGGGTGCCGGCAAGGCGCCGGCCGGAAATGATTGCGTAAACATCACCGGACGATATTGAAAAACGCCACGCGGCCCCCACCTGTTGGCAAACCCGATCAAGACACAAGGAAAATCATGCCCCTCTTGCGCGCCATCGACCGCCTGTTTCGCCACGAAGCCGCAGGAGGGCTGCTGCTGATGGCCTCGGTGGTGGCGGCGATGGTGGTGGCCAATTCGCCGCTCGGCCCGACCTATGAGGCGGTGCTGGGCACCTACCTGAAAATCTCGATCGGCGAGACCGGCCTGGGCAAGCCCCTGATCCTGTGGATCAATGACGGGCTGATGGCGGTGTTCTTCTTCCTGATCGGGCTTGAGCTCAAGCGCGAGCTGATCGACGGCAAGCTGAAAAACCCGCGCGATGTGCTGCTGCCGGGCATGGCGGCGCTGGGCGGGATCGCGGTGCCGGCGCTGATCTTTGCGGCCCTCAACTGGAACAGCCCCGAAACCCTCTCGGGCTGGGCCATTCCGGCGGCGACCGACATCGCCTTTGCGCTGGGCATCCTGGCCCTGGTCGGCTCGCGGGCGCCGGCCTCGCTCAAGATTTTCCTGCTGACCCTGGCCATTCTCGACGACCTGGGCGCGATCCTGATCATCGCGCTTTTTTACACCTCGAACCTGCAACCAGAATACCTGGCCATGGCGCTGGCCCCGCTGGCCGGCCTGTTCTGGCTCAACCGGCGCGGCACCCACCGGGTGGCCCCGGCCCTGCTGCTGGGCGTGATCCTGTGGGTGCTGGTGCTCAAAAGCGGCGTGCATGCCACGGTTGCGGGGGTGCTGACCGCCTTCTTCATCCCGTTTCGCGATAAATTCGGCAAATCCCCGCTCCTGTCGCTGGAACACGCGCTCGCCCCCTATGTGCTTTTCCTGATCGTGCCGATCTTTGCCTTCGCCAATGCCGGCGTGGTGCTTGCCGGCATCTCGCCCGCCGACCTGACCGAAAGCCTGCCGCTGGGAACCGCGCTGGGGCTGTTCCTTGGCAAACAGGCGGGCGTGCTGGGGGCGGTCTTTCTGATGGTCTCTCTCGGCTTTGCCCGCCTGCCGGCCCAGGCAGGCTGGCGGCACATCTATGGCATCGCCCTGCTGGCCGGCATCGGCTTTACCATGTCGCTGTTCATTGGCTCGCTCAGCTTTGACGACCCTACCCTGGTCAACCAGATGCGCCTGGGCGTGATGACCGGCTCGGCGCTTTCCGCCCTCCTGGGCTTCGCAGTCCTGCGCCTGGCCCGGCCGATGCCACAAGATTAGAGGTTGCGCCAGAAGGTCGGCAGCAGCAGCACATAGACCGTCATCATCTCCAGCCGCCCGGCATACATGCCAAAGGCCAGGAGCAGCTTGGCGCCATCGTTCAGGCTGGCGAAATTGCCGGACGGGCCGATGATATCGCCCACGCCGGGGCCGACATTGGCAATCGCCGTGAGCGCCCCGCTGACCGAAGTGGCCAGGTCCAGCCCCATCAGCGACAGCCCCACCGCGATCACCGCCACCGAGACGAAGAACACGGCGAAAAACGACATCACCCCCTCGACCACGTCCTGATCGACCCGCTGTCCCTCATAGCGGATGGTGAAAATGCCATGCGGATGCGCCACCTGCCGCATGCCCAGCCGGATCGACCGGGCCATGATGATCCAGCGCATGGCCTTGGCGCCGCCGGCAGTGGAGCCGGTACAGCCCCCCACCGCGGTCAGGCCAAAGAACACCACCACCGCCAGCGGCCCCCAGGCGGTGTAATCGTCGGTGGCATAGCCGGTGGTGGTCACCGCCGAAATCACGTTGAAGGCGACCAGGCGGGCGGATTCGGCCAGGCCATGGTCCGACCGCCACCACAGCCACAGGGTCATCAGCACGATCACCACCGCGAGGCTCCTGAGCATCATCGCCACCTGCTCGCTGGCAAATTGCCGGTGCCGCAGCAGGCGCAGATACCACATGAAGGGCAGCCCCCCCATCAGCATGAACAGGGTTGCGGTCCATTGCAGATAGCCCGAGCTGAAATGCCCGAACGAGGCATCATAGTTGGAAAACCCGCCGGTAGAGAGCGTGGTCAGCGCATGGGTAATGGCATCGAACGGCGACATGCCCCCCAGCAGATAGGCCAGCATGCACAGGGTAATGAGGCCCAGATAGATCGCCAGGGTCGCCAGCGCCACCGCCCGGGCCGCGCCAAATTCCTTGCCGCTCTGGTCCGAGCTTTCGGTGCGGAAAAGCTGCATCCCCCCGACCCGCAGCACCGGCAACAGGGCCATGCCTGCCACCACGAAGCCGATGCCGCCCAGCGCCTGCATGATGGCCCGCCACATCAGCACCCCGCGCGGCGTGCTGTCCAGCCCGCTCATCACGGTCGAGCCGGTGGTGGTCACCGCCGAAAAGGCCTCGAAGATCGCGTCCACCGGGCTGAGCCCGTAAATATAGAGCGGCAGCGCCCCGGCCAGCGAGGCGGTGATCCAGACGCTGGAGGTCAAAAGGAACGTGTGCGAGCGGCGAAACGCGGCCACGTCGCCGCCGCGCACCGCCAGCGCCACCAGCCCGCCGAGGACCCCGACCATGCCGCCGGCCAGGGCAAACAGCCCCCGCGTCTGTGGAAAGATCGCCGCCACCACGAAAAGCAGCCCCGCGACAAACAGCGCCACCAGCCCGTTGATGAAGATCACCAGCCGCATGCAGCCCCCTCCCGGCCCGGCGCCCGGCTATCGCAGCGGTCAACGCAAAAAGCCGCCGGGCAGATCGCTCCGGCGGCTCTGAAATGCGGGGGCACGGCGCGGCTCAGGCCAGAGCGGCCTTTGCCTTTTCGACGATTGCGCCAAAGGCTTCCGGCTCATGCACGGCAAGATCGGCCAGCACCTTGCGGTCAACCTCGATGCCGGCGCGCGCCAGCCCGTTGATGAAACGCGAATAGGTCAGCGCCTCGTCATGGGCGCGCACCGCCGCGTTGATCCGCTGAATCCACAGGGCGCGGAAATTGCGCTTGCGCTGCTTGCGGTCGCGGGTGGCGTATTGGTTGGCCTTGTCAACGGCCTGGCGCGCCACCTTGAAGGTGTTCTTGCGACGGCCGTAATAGCCCTTGGCGGCCTTGATGACTTTCTTGTGGCGAGCGTGGGTCGTGGGACCGGACGTGGTACGGGGCATGTCAGAACCTCCTTAACGCGAATAGGGCATCATCGACTTGACGATCTTCTCGTCAGGGGCCGACAGCGTGGTGGTGCCGCGTGCGTTGCGGATGAATTTCTTGTGGCGCTTGATCATGCCGTGGCGCTTGCCCGCCTGGGCGGCCTTGACCCGGCCCGAGGCCGTCATCTTGAACCGCTTCTTGCAGCTCGATTTGGTCTTCATCTTGGGCATTTCCGTCTCCTGAATCCTGGGTCGGTGATACGCGCGACTCGGCATGCCTTGGGCCGGCCGCACATCGAAGTGCGCGATATAGGGCGGATCGGGGCGGGTGACAAGCGAAATTTCGCGCCCGGGTGCGGCCGGTCAGTTCAGCAGCCCGCCGATCACCCGGGTAAAGGCGCGCGGCACGTCCGCGATGCTGTAGCCGCCCGGCTGCTGGGTCACCGCCAGCACCACCAGCCCGCCACCGATCAGCACCGCAATGGCGCCAAGGCGCGGCGCCCGGCTGTCAACAAAGGACGAAACGATGGATGGAATGGCGAAAACCAGGACAATTATGCCGACAACAAGAAAAGTATCATTTGTCACAACGGGCCTCCTCAACCTGCGATGGCCCGATTATTCAGGATCGGCGGCAAAAATCAACTTTTCCTTGCAGGGCGCAACCCTGAGGATATTGGTGGTGCCCGGCACGTTGAACGGCACGCCGGCGGTCACCACGATCTGATCTTCCTCCTGCGCCAGCCCGGACAGGCGGGCGGCACGGGCGGCGTTGACCACCGCCATCTTGAAGCGATCCACCCCATCGGTGACCAGGTGGCACGATATGCCCCAGCTCAGGCACAACCGGCGCGCGGTGCCAATGAGCGGCGTCAGGGCAATGATCGGCACCCGGGGGCGTTCGCGCGCGGTCAGCACCGCGGTGGTGCCCGACTGGGTAAAACAGCAGATCACCTTGATGTCGGTGCTCTCGGCGATTTCGCGCGCGGCCGAGACGATGCCATCGGCCACCGTGTGGCGCTCGATCCGGCGGCTGGCCTCGATCACCGTGCGATAGGTGGTGTCGCTCTCCACCTCGCGCGCCACCGCATCCATGGTCGCGACCGCCTCGACCGGATATTTGCCGGCCGCCGATTCCGCCGACAGCATCACCGCATCGGCGCCCTCATAGATCGCCGTGGCCACGTCCGAGACCTCGGCCCGGGTC
>CAZPDV010000044.1:0-10634 GCA_964585355.1 uncultured Aliiroseovarius sp. | reverse complement strand
AGCCACAGAAGGCGGGCGTTTTGCCGGCCGATGCCGATGCCTTCATCGCCGATTGCCGCGCGCTCGGCCTGCCGGTGGAGGGGTTGATGTGCATCCCGCCGGTAGACGAGGAACCCGCGCTGCATTTTGCGCTTTTGGCCAAGATTGCCAGGCGCAATGACCTGCCCGAGCTTTCCATGGGCATGAGCGGCGATTTCGAGCGCGCCATCGCCCAGGGCGCCACCTATGTGCGCGTGGGCTCGGCGATATTTGGCGCCCGGGATCACGGGTAGGAAAGACCTCTGCATGGTGCCTGCATGGCAGGTTGGATCACTGGCGGCGCCCTCTTGGCAGAGGGTGTTACGCCAGGATGAAGAGGCGGGTATCCGGCTTCAGGCGCGCCAGGATCCATTCGAGGTCAGGGCGGGCAAAGGCGATGCAGCCGGCGGTCGGGAAGCGGGGGTGCCGCCAGACATGCACGAAGATGGCCGAGCCCCGGCCGGGCGTTGCCTTTGGCCAGTTCCAGTCGGAAAACAGCACGATATCGTAAAGCCGGTCGGGGCGGCGCAGGCGCTCATGGCTGAAAGGGTGGGCGCGGAGGCGCAGGTGGCGGTTATAGAGGGGGTCTTTCGGGTCGTCCGTCCAGATATCCACAGGACCGGCAGCGGCCAGCCCGGCAATAGGCCCGCCCCGGTCGGCCCGATACATGCCGCCCACCAGCCGCCAGATGCCGGCCGGGCTTGCCCCGTCGCCCTCGCGCTTGTCGGTGGTGATGCCACCCCGGCCGATGGCGCAGGGGATGCGCCGCCCGCGAAAGCGCGCGCCCCAGCGGGTGATCACCATGTCCTGGCGCCCCGGCCTCACAGCAGGTGCCCGGATTTCTTTGCCTTGGTTTCCAGATAGGCGCGGTTGTGCTCGCCATGGCCGGCCTTGAGCGGCACGCGCTCGACCACGTCGATGCCCTGCGCCTGCATCATCGCAACCTTTTTCGGGTTGTTGGTCATCAGCCGTACCGCCCGAAAACCCAGCGCCTTGAGGATATCGGCGCCGATGCGAAAGTCGCGCTCGTCGTCCTCGAAGCCCAGCCGGTGGTTGGCCTCAACCGTGTCAAAGCCCTGATCCTGAAGCGAATAGGCGCGCATCTTGTTGGCCAGGCCGATGCCGCGCCCCTCCTGATTGAGGTATAACAGCACCCCGGCGCCCTCGCGCCCCATGGCCTCGAGCGCGGCATGCAGTTGCGGGCCACAGTCGCATTTCAGGCTGCCCAGGATATCGCCGGTAAAACAGGCCGAATGCAGCCGGGTCAGCACCGGCGCGTTGCGGTCCGGCTGACCGATTTCAATGGCATAATGTTCCTCGCCGCCATCTTCGGGGCGAAAGACCGTGACCCGGCCGGCGGTGCTGACCTCAAGCGGCACCCGCGCCCCCACCACCCGGTGCAGCGGGCTGGCAAGCGCGGCGTCAAGCCCCTCGGCCTCCAGCAGGGTCAGGCCATTTTCCGCAGCCAGGGCGGGCGCATCGCCGATATCGACCAGCAGCGCCGCCGGCAACAGATGCGCGGCCTTGGTCAGGGTCACGGCAGCGGCAGCCAGGCGTTCGTCCCCGCCGCGCCGGGTGCGCAGGGGGCCTTTCATGGGGGTCATCAGGTCACCGGCCGGGTCCGCAACCCCGGCAATCCAGCGCAGATCGGCGCCTTCGGGCAGCTCGACCCGCGCCACCCGGTCGGAATAGGCGCGCGCCTTGAGGGTCTCGGCCCGGCGCGGGGTGATGGCAAGCACCAGCGGGCCGAGCGCGCGCATTTCCTCAAGCCGCACCGGGCCCAATGTCTCGGCCGCTGCCACCAGCGCGCCCTCCTTGCCGGCGCTCAGCACCACCGGCAGGCCCATGCGCAGATCCGCCCTGGCGCGGGCGATCCTTTCAGAAATGTCGGGTTTCAGGCTCATCAATGTTTCCGTTTTGCCGCCCTTCATAGGCGCCTTTGACAGAATTTGAAACATATCCCGCCATTTCCACACGTGTGCGTGAGCCTGTGTCGCAAATCTTGCCAAATGGCGGCCAAGACAACATCTCTGAGACACCAAACGGAGGAGCCCATGTCGAACGTAAAGAAAATTCTGCTTGTCGATGATGACGATGACCTGCGCGATGCGCTGGCCGAGCAGCTGGTGATGACCGAGGATTTCGACGTGTTCGAGGCCGCCAATGGTGCCGAGGCGATGCGCCGCGCCAAGGAGGCACTCTATGACCTGGTGATTCTCGATGTGGGTCTGCCCGACACCGATGGGCGCGAGCTGTGCCGGCTGCTGCGCAAGCAGGGGGTGAAGTGCCCGATCCTCATGCTCACCGGCCATGACAGCGATGCCGATACCATCCTGGGCCTTGATGCCGGGGCCAATGACTATGTTACCAAGCCCTTCAAGTTCCCGGTTCTTCTGGCCCGCATCCGCGCCCAGCTGCGTCAGCACGAGCAATCGGAAGATGCGGTGTTTCAGCTTGGGCCATACACGTTCAAGCCGGCCATGAAGATGCTGATCACCGAGGATGACCGGAAGATCCGCTTGACCGAAAAAGAGACCAATATCCTCAAGTTCCTCTATCGTGCCGGCGAAGATGTGGTGGCGCGCGATGTGCTGCTGCACGAGGTCTGGGGTTATAATGCCGGGGTCACCACCCACACGCTCGAGACCCATATCTATCGTCTGCGTCAGAAGATCGAGCCCGATCCGTCAAATGCGCGACTCCTTGTCACGGAGTCAGGGGGTTACAAATTGGTCAGCTGACACCATATATTTGCATATGGTCATATTTCTGACAGATTCGGAAACTATGATCGAAGATGTGGCGGATTGTTTTGTCCGCAATGCAGAGTTCCCTCCGTGCCGGGGTTATGGCACGAACCTCCCTGTTGGACTGACCCGGCCTTGCGCCGGGTCTTTTTTTGCTATGCCGGTGCGTCGCCCAACAGGTAACGCGGCCCCGGCCCATGCCGGCGGGCAACGTCATCGCGGTTGTAAAGCGCGCATTTCTTCAGCGACAGGCACCCACAGCCGATACAGCCGTCCAGCCGGTCGCGCAGGCTCTCAAGCTCGGCGATGCGTGCCTCCAGATCGGTGCGAAAATGGCCAGATATCCGGGCCCAGTCGCGCGCAGTCGGCGCCCGCCCATCTGGCAGCTCGGCCAGCAGCTCTCCTATCCGGGCCAGCGGAAAGCCCAGTTTCTGGCTGATCATCACAAAGGACAGCCGGCGAATGTCGGCGCGGGAATAGCGCCGCTGCCCGCCCTTGTTGCGATGCGGCCGGACCAGGCCTAGCGTCTCGTAATAACGGATGGCCGACACGGCAAGCCCGGTGCGCCGGGCCAGCATGCCGATGGAAATTTCCCTTGCGACCATGAAAAAACTCCTTGACCTAAAGTATACTTGAGGAATTACCACAGAAAAATCAACATTGGAAAGGATATGAAATGCTTGAACATGTGAACGTTACCGTGGCCGATCCGGCCGCCACCGCCGCCTGGCTTGCCCGTGTCTTTGGCTGGAAAACCCGCTGGCATGGCGATGCGCTCAGCGGTGGCCACACCTATCATGTGGGCGAGGAAAACAGCTATGTGGCGCTTTATCGGCCCGCGAGCGCGCCCGCGCCGGCGGTTGACAGCTATACCACCCGCGCCGCGCTCAATCATGTGGGGGTGCTGGTCGATGATCTCGAGGCGACCGAGCGGCGTGTCATTGCCGAGGGCTTCACCCCGGAAAATCACGGCGACTATGAACCGGGCCGCCGCTTCTATTTCCGCGACCACGACAATGTGGAGTGGGAGGTGGTCAGCTATGCTTGAGGCGGCCGGGCAGAGCGCCTAGAAGGGGGCAGCGACAGGAGAGCCCCATGCCCTTTACCCTTGCCACCTGGAACATCAACTCGGTCCGCCTGCGCGAAGGCCTGGTGCTGAAACTGCTGCGCGAGGAAGCGCCGGACATCCTGTGCCTTCAGGAATGCAAGAGCCCGGTTGACAAGATCCCGACCGAAGGCTTCGCGGCGCTGGGCTATCGGCACATGATCGCCAACGGTCAAAAGGGCTATAACGGTGTTGCGATTTTGTCACGGCTGCCGATTCGCGAGGTGGCCCGGCTCGATTTCGCGGGTCTGGGCCATGCCCGCCATATTGCCGGCGCGCTGGAAAACGGCACCATCATTCACAACTTCTATGTGCCTGCCGGCGGCGACAAGCCCGATCGCGCGGTGAACGAAAAATTCGGCCAGAAACTCGATTACCTGACCGAGATGCGCGACCACTTCCGCGCCGAGGCACCGCAAAACGCGATCCTGGTGGGTGATCTGAACATCGCTCCGCGCCAGGATGACGTCTGGTCGCACAAGCAACTGCTCAAGGTGGTCAGCCACACCCCGATCGAAGTGGAACACCTGGCCGAGACCCAAGAGGCCGGCGGCTGGGTCGATGTTACCCGCAAGGACATCCCCGAAGGCAAGCTCTTTACCTGGTGGTCCTACCGCTCGCCGCAATGGGACAAAGCCGACAAGGGCCGCCGGCTTGACCATATCTGGGCCAGCCCCGACATCGCCGCCGCCGCGCATGGCTCGCGGGTGCTGCGCGCGGCACGGGGCTGGGAAAAGCCCTCTGACCATGCGCCCCTGTTTGCCACCTTCGACATCTGACCTTCTTCTGTTCGAAAATATCCCGGGGGGCGTTGAAAACGCAACGCGGTTTCAACGTGGGGGGCTGGCCCCCCGCAAGCCCCTTTAAAAACTTTCGCCAAGAGCGCATATAAACGCCAACGATTGAAAAGGAGCCAGTCATGCTGGAACTGAACACGGGAAATGCCGGCGCCGCGGGCGATCTGGTCAAGGAAATTTCGGAAACCACCTTTGCCCAGGACGTGATCGAGGCCTCGAAAGAGGTGCCGATCATCGTTGATTTCTGGGCGCCCTGGTGCGGCCCCTGCAAGACGCTGGGCCCGGCGCTCGAGGCGGCCGTGACCGCGGCCGGTGGCAAGGTGCGGATGATCAAGGTCAATGTCGATGAGAATCAGCAGATCGCCGCCCAGCTGCGAATCCAGTCGATTCCCACGGTCTATGCGTTCAAGGATGGTCAGCCGGTCGATGGCTTCCAGGGCGCGCTGCCGCCCTCGGAGGTGCAGAAATTCGTCGACAAGATCGCCGCTCTGGGCGGCAATAGCGGCCCGATGGCCGAGGCCCTGGCCGCTGCCGAAGAAATGCTGGAAGCGGGTGCTGCGGCGGATGCGGCGCAGACCTTTGCCGCGATCCTCGAGGCCGACGACAAGAACGCGGCGGCCTATGCCGGGCTTGCCCGGGCGCATCTGGCGCTGGGCGAGGTGGACCAGGCGGAAGCGGTGCTCAACGGCGCCCCGGCCGAGATTTCGGATGCGCACGAGATCGAAGCGGCGCGCGCCCAGATCACGCTTGCCCGCCAAGCCGCCGAGGCAGGCCCGATCGACGAGCTGCGCGCCCGGCTGGACGCCGACCCGAACGACCTGCAGGCGCGGTTCGACCTTGCCGTGGCGCTGAATGCCGCCGGTGATGTGCAGGGCGCGGTGGACGAGCTGCTGGAGTTGTTCCGGCGCGACCGGGAGTGGAACGACGGGGCCGCCAAGGCACAGCTTTTCACCATTTTCGATGCGCTCGATCCCAAGGATCCGATCGTGCTCAACGGGCGGCGCAAGCTTTCCTCGATGATCTTTGCGTAACGATTTCGGGCCGGAAAAGGACATGCTGCGATGAGCGAAGAAACAGCCGGTTTTGATCGACGCATGCTTGAGGCGCTGGTCTGCCCGGTGACTCATGCGACGTTGCAGTATGACCCGGACAAGCAGGAGCTGGTGTCGAAATCGGCGCAGCTTGCCTTTCCGATTCGGGGCGGTATTCCGATCATGCTGGTGGACGAGGCGCGCAAGCTTTAGGGTCTTCCCAAGATATCTTGACCAGAGTGAAGAGGCGGCGATGGGTGATGACTGGCTGAAGATGAGCGCGGCGGCTCTGGGGCGGGGTATCGGCGCCGGCGAGATTGATCCGGTGGATTTGCTCGAGGTGCATCTTGAAGCAATCAAGGCGCATCCGCTGCGGGACCGCATATTCGCCCGTCTGACCGAAGAGCGCGCCCGGGCCGAGGCGCAAGCGGCGGCGGCGCGGGCCAGGGCCGGGCACCGGCTGAGCCTGCTCGATGGGGTGCCGATTTCGTGGAAGGATCTCTATGACACCGCCGGGGTGGCGACCGAGGCCGGCTCGGCGTTGCTCGAGGGCCGGGTGCCCGATGAGGATGCCGAGGTCTTGAAAAACGCCACCGCAGCGGGGCTGGTCTGCCTGGGCAAGACGCACATGACCGAACTGGCCTTTTCGGGCCTGGGGCTGAACCCGGTCACCCAGTCGCCGCCTTGCGTCAATGATGAAGCGGCGGTGTCGGGGGGGTCGTCCTCGGGGGCGGCGACGTCGGTTGCGTTCGGGCTGGCGCCGGCGGCGATCGGGTCGGATACCGGGGGGTCGGTGCGCATCCCGGCGGCATGGAACGATCTGGTCGGACTCAAGACCACCTGGGGGCGGCTGTCGCTCAAGGGGGTTGTGCCGCTGGCGCCCAAATTCGACACGGTCGGGCCGCTTTGCCGCACGGTGGAGGATGCAAGCCTGCTGCTGGCGGCGCTGGAGGGGGGGCGGCCGGCCGATCTGACCGGCGCCGGCCTTGCCGGGCTGCGGTTCATGGTGCTGGAAAACGGCCTGGTCGATGCCCGGCCCGAGCCGTTGGCGGCGTTCGAGGCCGCGGTCGCCCGGCTGGAGGCGGCGGGCGTTGGCATCGAGCGCGCGCATCTTGATATCGTGGACGAGGCCATGGCGCTGGCCGGCGCGCTTTATACCACCGAGGCCTATGCCACCTGGGCAGATCAGATCGAGGCCGCGCCCGACAAGATGTATCCCGCCATTCGCGCTCGGTTTGAGACCGGCAAGAAGTATTCGGGGGTTGAATATGTGCGCGCCTGGCAGCGGCTGGATGCCATCCGCGCCGAATATGCCGCGCGTATGGCCGGCTTCGATGCGGCGATCCTGCCCGCCTCTCCGATCCTGCCGCCGAACATGCAGCGGCTTCTGGAGGACACCGATTATTTCGTGTCCGAGAACCTTCTGGCGCTCAACAACACCCGCATGGGCAACCTGATGGGGGGGGCGGGGCTGACGCTTCCGACCGGGGTGCCGTCCTGTGGGCTGATGTTCATCGGCAGCCCCATGGGCGAAGAGCGGCTGCTCAGGATCGGGGCGGCGGTCGAGCGCGCTTTGGCCTAAAAGACACGGCCCCGGCGCAAAGCGCGAAAATCGCAGGCTTTTTCTGGACCAGCGCGGCAACGCGCGCTATTCTGCCGGTAACGGGGGCGCCATGACCCCTGATCCTGAGGCAGATACAGTTGAAACCATGATGTTTCCCGAGCGGTTCGCCGCTTTGCCAGAGTATCCCTTCCCGCGTTTGCGGGCGCTGCTTGATGCACATGCACCGGGCGGCGAGGTCATTCACATGTCGATCGGGGCGCCAAGGCACGCCTTTCCCGACTGGATTGCCGATATTCTAAACGCCGAGATGGCCGGCTTTCGCGATTACCCGGTGAACGAGGGCGCGCCCGATCTGTTGCAGGCGCAGGCCGGGTGGCTCGGGCGCCGCTATGGCGTGACGCTCGACCCCGAGCGGCAGCTGATGGCGCTCAACGGGTCGCGCGAGGGGCTGTTCAATGCCGCCCTGGCCCTTTGCCCGGAAGAAACCGCGCGTGGTGCGCGCCCGGTGGTGCTGATCCCCAACCCGTTCTATCAGGTTTATGCGGTTGCCGCGGCGGCGGTGGGGGCCGAGGCGGTCTTTGTGCCCGCCACCGCAGAGACCGGGTTCCTTCCCGATTTTGCGGCGCTGCCCCCTGACATATTGGCGCGCACCGAAATCGCCTATATCTGTTCGCCCTCAAACCCGCAGGGTGCGGTGGCCGGGCGCGATTACTGGGCCAGCCTGATCGCGCTGGCGGAAAAGCACGATTTCCGCATTTTCGCCGACGAATGTTATGCCGAGATCTACCGCGATGCGCCGCCGCCCGGTGCGCTTGAGGTGGCGCAGGAAGGTGGCGCCGACCCGGAGCGGGTGCTGATCTTCCACTCGCTTTCCAAGCGCTCGAACCTTGCCGGGCTGCGCTCGGGCTTTGTCGCGGGCGGGCCCGAGAGCCTGTTGCATATCAGGAATTTGCGCGCCTATGCCGGGGCACCGTTGCCGGGGCCGATTCAGAAGGTCTCGGCCGCGCTCTGGGCCGATGACAGCCACGTGGCCGACAGCCGCGCGCTTTATCAACAGAAATATGCGGTGGCCGACAGGATTTTCGGCGATGTGCCCGGCTATCTGCCGCCCGAGGCCGGTTTCTTCCTCTGGCTGCCGGTCGAGGATGGAGAGGCGGCGGCGCTGAAGCTTTGGCAGGAAACCGGGGTGCGGGTTCTGCCCGGCGCCTATCTGGCGCGTGATGTGGGCGGGCAAAACCCCGGCAAGAAATATATCCGGGTCGCCATGGTGGCCCCAGAACAGGAAATGCAGCGTGGGCTCGAGCGGATCCGCGACTGCCTTTATAAGTGAAGACGAGGTAGGTATGGCATATCAGGCACGGGGGCGTGACCCTATTTTCGCAGAAGAAACCCAAGCGATGATCGAGCGGCGCGGGCGCGAGATGATCGGGCTGGCCATGCTGGTTCTGGCCGTGTTGGCGGCGTTGCTTCTGGGGTCTTATTCGCCCGAAGATCCCGGCTGGCTGGCGGTTACCGATGGGGAGGTCCAGAATGCGCTTGGCCGGGTCGGTGCCGCCATCGCGTCGCCGCTGATGGTGATTGTCGGGCTGGCTTCCTGGGGCTTTGCCCTGGCGTTTCTGACCTGGGGCGTGCGTTTCGTGCGCCACAAGGGGGCCGAGCGGTTTCTGTCGCGGATCATTTTCGTGCCGATCGCCATTGCGCTGGCCTCGGTCTATGCGGCGACGCTTGTGCCCGGTGCGGGCTGGACCCATTCCTTTGGTCTGGGCGGGCTTTTTGGCGATACCGTGTCGGGTGCCGTGCTGGGAGTTTCGCCGTTTTCCATGGCCCTGTCGCTCAAGGTGCTGACGGTGCTTTCCGGCCTGGCCATGCTTGTCGTCGGCCTGTTTTCGCTGGGTTTCACCATGCCGGAGCTCAAACGCATCGGGCGGTTTCTCATGCTTGGCGTGGTGGTGGCTTATGCGTTTCTGGCCAGCCTGACCGGCAAGGGCGCGCGCAAGGCGGCAATCGGTGCTGCGCATGCGGCCAGGGGGGCCGCTGTTGGTGCCGTCGGGGCGGCCAGAGGGGCGCGCCAGTTGCGTGCGCGCCGGGGTGAGCGTCGGGCGCACATGGCCCCGGAGGAGCCCCTGGTCGAAGACGCGCCAGCTGCCTTTGCGCCGCCGCCGCCGCTTTCGACCGGTCGGGTATTGCGGGCCGACCCGCTGCCCGCCGATCTGGTGGCCGAGGTCGAGGCCGAGCCGGAGGCCGCGCCCAAGGGCGGGCTTTTCTCGCGGATGCCGGGGCTGAAAAAACGCCCCGCCGCGCCCGAGCCGCTCTCTGAGCCCGAGCCCGCCCCGTCTGTTGACGACCTCACCGGAGAGGATCGGATTCGCGCCAAGATCTCGCTGGCGCTGAAGAACCGGGTGCGCCAGGCGGCGGTATCCCCGTCTGCCGGGCTCAAGGCCGAGCCGCCCCTGCTGCGCCCGCGCGGCCCGCGTCCGATGATCCTTGACACCAGCCCGCAGGTCGCCGCGCCGGCGATCGACGAGGCCGGCCTGGTGGCCCGGCATGACGGGTATGCGCCGGCCCCCACGCCTGATGACGGCCCTTCGGCGCCTGCGCCCGAACCCCATGTCGCGCCGCAGCCGGTACCGATGCCCGAGGCGAAAAAGGTGGTGCAGCACCCGCCGCGCAAGGCGGTCAAGCCGTCGGAGCGGGCGCGGGCCGAAGCCCAGCCCAGGCTCCAGTTTGAAGAGGCCGCGGCGGAATACGAGCTCCCGCCCCTGTCGCTGCTGGCCAGCCCGGCTTCGGTACCGCGCCATCACCTGTCGGACCAGGCGCTGGAAGAAAACGCCCGGATGCTTGAGACGGTGCTCGACGATTATGGCATCAAGGGCGAGATCGTCAGCGTACGCCCCGGTCCGGTGGTCACCATGTACGAGCTTGAGCCGGCGCCGGGGCTCAAGGCAAGCCGGGTGATCGGGCTTGCCGATGACATCGCGCGGTCGATGTCGGCGCTGTCGGCGCGGGTCTCCACCGTGCCGGGCCGCAGCGTGATCGGGATCGAGCTGCCCAACGAGAACCGCGAAAAGGTGATGCTGCGCGAGATCCTCTCGACCCGCGATTTCGATGACCGGAACCTGCGCCTGCCGCTGGCGCTGGGCAAGGATATCGGTGGCGACCCGATCGTGGTCAACCTGGCGAAGATGCCCCACCTGCTGATTGCCGGCACCACCGGCTCGGGTAAATCGGTGGCGATCAATACCATGATCCTGTCGCTGCTCTATCGCCTCACGCCCGAGGAATGCCGGCTGATCATGATCGACCCGAAGATGCTGGAACTCAGCGTTTATGACGGTATTCCGCACCTTCTGTCGCCGGTGGTGACCGACCCGA
>CAZPDV010000043.1:0-10652 GCA_964585355.1 uncultured Aliiroseovarius sp. | reverse complement strand
TCACCATCGCCGCCCCGCACGAGGATGGCAAGGCCGACTACTCGGCCGAAATGGGCGCGCTGGCGGCGGCGGGCGGCGACCTGCTGGTGATCTTCGGCTATTACGACCAGGGCGGCTCGGCCATGATCCGCACCGCCCTTGACCTGGGCGCGTTCGACCGCTTCCACTTCGCCGCCGGCATGCTGGGCGAAGGCATGGAAACGGATTTCGGAAGCGAGCTTGACGGCTCCACCGGGCAAAATCCCGGCACTGACAGCCCCGGCGCGGCAATGTATGCAGAGCTTGCCGGCGATGCCTTTGACGGAACCGCCTCGTTCTCACCCGAAGGCTACGATGCCGCCGCGCTGATCCTCCTGGCGATGCAGGCCGCAGGCACGCCCAACAGCCAGGAATTCAAGAACAAGGTGATGCAGGTCGCCAATGCGCCGGGCGAAAAGATCTATCCCGGCGAACTGGCCAAGGCGCTCAGGATCCTCGCCGATGGTGGCGATATCGACTATGTGGGCGCCAGCGCGGTCGAACTGATCGGCCCCGGTGAAAGCGCCGGCAATTACCGCCTGTTCGAGATCAGAAACGGCAAGGTCACCACGATCGGCTACCGTTAAGTACCCCCGGCCCCTTCATCTTTCCGGAAATACTCCGGGGGTGTGGGGGCTGGCCCCCACCCGGTCGCCCCGGCGCAAGCCGGGGCGAAATCCCATGCGGCTCACCCCCAGGTCGGGTGGAATTTCCCGGCCGGGCTCAGCGTGAAGATCTCGCAACCATCCGCGGTGACGCCGATCGAATGCTCGAACTGCGCCGAAAGCGACTTGTCGCGGGTCACCGCTGTCCAGTCATCGGCCAACACCTTGGTTTCGGGACGGCCCAGGTTGATCATCGGCTCGATGGTAAAGAACATGCCCTCTTCCAGCACCGGCCCGGTGCCGGGACGACCGTAATGCAGCACATTGGGCGGCGCATGGAACACCTGCCCCAGCCCGTGACCGCAAAAATCGCGCACCACCGAGTAACGATGCGCCTCGGCCCAGGTCTGAATGGCGTGGCCGATATCGCCAAAGGTGTTGCCGGGGCGGACCTGCTCGATCCCCTTCATCAGCGCGTCATGGGTGACCTGGATCAGCCGCTCGGCCTTGCGGCTGAGCTTGCCGGCCACATACATGCGCGACGTATCGCCATACCAGCCATCGACGATCACCGTCACGTCGATATTCAGGATATCGCCGTCCTTCAGGCGCTTGTCGGACGGGATGCCGTGGCAGACCACGTGGTTGATGGAAATGCAGGTGGCGTGCTTGTAGCCCTTGTAGCCGATGGTTGCCGAGGTGGCTCCGGCCTCGTTCACCATGTCCTCGACCGCGCGATCAAGCTCGGCCGTGCTGACCCCTGGCACCACCAGCGGGATCATCCGGTCAAGGATCTCTGCCGCCAGCCTGCCGGCCTTGTGCATGCCGGCAAAATCCTCGGGGTCATGCAGGCGGATCCCGTCCTTGGTCAGGTGCACGCGTTTGTCGTCCACTGTTTCTTCTCCGTTGTTTGTTCCTAGATAGGCCTTTCAACGCGCTCAGGCCAGAGGCGAAAGCAGCATTTGCCAGGTGCGGCGGGGGGCTGTCTGCCCCCCGGCTTGAAACCGCAGGGCGCTTTCAAGCTCCCCCCGAGGATATTTTCCAACAGAAGAAGGGGGTCAGGGGGTGAAGGGGAGCGGCCGGCCCAGGGTGATCTCTTGCGGTGAAACATGGGTGTCATAGGCCAGCACCTCGACCCCGGCCCGGCGCGCGGCATCGAAGGCGGCGCCATAGGCCGGGTCCAGGTCACGCGCCAGCGTCAGGCGCGCGCAATCGGTGCGCTGGATCAGATAGAACATGGCGGCCCGGTGGCCCTGCGCGACCATGGCGGCCAGGTCCTCAAGGTGGCGGGCGCCGCGGGCGGTCACGCTGTCGGGAAATTCCGCAAGCCCGCCGGTGCGCATCAGGGTGACGGATTTGACCTCGAGGTACAGATCCGGCAGGCCCGGCCCGCGCAGCAGGAAATCGACCCGGCTCCTGTTGCCGAACCTGACTTCCGGCCTGACCGTATCATAGGCGGCAAGTTCGGGCACCGCGCCAATGGTGAGCGCGGCTTTCAGCGCCCGGTTCGGCACCGAGGTATCGACGCAGGTGAAATGGCCGTTTTCGTGGTCCACCAGCCGCCAGCCGAATTTCAGTTTCTTCTTCGGGTCGTCATTGGGCTCGAGCCAGATCCGCTCTCCGGCCTCGGCCAGCCCCAGCATCGAGCCGGGATTGGCGCAATGCGCCGTGACCTCGCGCCCGTCCTCCTCAAGCACCGCGTCAGCCAGAAACCGCTTGTAGCGGCGGGTCAGGCGGGCGGGGATCAGCGGGGTTTGAAACTGCATGAGCGGGGGCCTATACCGGAAGGGACAAAGGAGCAAGCCATGTCGAATCCAACCGCCGCCATGCTGGTGATCGGTGACGAGATCCTGTCGGGCCGCACCCAGGACAGCAACAGCCATTACCTGGCCGGGAAGCTGACCGGCGCCGGGATCGACCTGCGCGAGGTGCGGGTGGTGGCCGACGATGCGGCGGCCATTGGGGCTGCGGTGCGGGCGCTGTCGGCGGCGTTCACCCATGTCTTTACTTCGGGGGGGATCGGGCCGACCCATGACGACATCACCGCCGATGCGATCGCCGCCGCCTTTGGTGTGCCGATCGGCCTGCGCGAGGATGCCCGCGCCCTGCTGGCGGCGCGGTATCGGGCGATGGGGGTGGAATTCAACGAGGCGCGCCAGCGCATGGCCCGCATCCCCGAGGGGGCGACGCTGATCGACAACCCGGTTTCGGTGGCGCCGGGCTTTTCGCTTGGCAATGTGCATGTGATGGCCGGGGTGCCGGAGGTGTTTCGCGCCATGCTGGACGGGCTGTTGCCGCGCCTCTCGAGCGGTGCCGCGCCGGTCAGCGAAACCCTGCACCTGGCCCGGCCGGAGGGCGAGATCGCCGGGCCGCTGGCCGAGCTTGCCAGTGCCTTCCCGGCGCTTTCCATCGGCTCCTATCCCTATTTCGAGGCCGGGCGCTATGGCACCAATATCGTGGTGCGCGGGGCAGAGGCGGCAGCGGTGCGCGCCGCCATCGACCGCCTGCGCGATGCCCTTGGAGGCACCCCATGACCCAGCCCGCCGCCCTGCCCGACGCCACCCGCCTGATGCAGGTTTGCGAGGCAACCTGGCCGCCAGCCGCCAAGAGCCAGGTCGGCGCCTGGACCATCCGCAAGGGGGCGGGCGGCGGCCAGCGGGTTTCGGCCGCCACCGAGAACTGGCCCACCACCGAGGCCGACCTGCCCGCCGCCGAAGCGGCCATGCGGGCGCTGGGGCAAAACCCGATCTTCATGGTGCGCGAGGGCGAGGCGCATCTGGATGCGATGCTGGCCGCGCATGGCTATGAGCTGGTCGATCCGGTCAATATCTATGCCATTTCGATTGCCGAGATGCTTGCGCACGAGGCGCCGCTGACCTCGGGCATTCCGGTCTGGCCGCCGCTGGCGATCATGCGCGAGATATGGGCCGCGGCGGGGATCGGCCAGGCCCGGCTCGATGTCATGGCGCGCGCGCCTTTCCCGAAAACCGCGCTGATCGGCCGCACCGAGGACAAGCCCGCCGGCGCCGCCTTTGTCGGCATCCATGCGGGCATCGCCATGCTGCACGCGCTGGAAGTCGCGCCGCATATGCGCCGCAAGGGCACCGGGCGCAATCTGCTGATCCGGGCGGCGCAATGGGCGGCGGGGGAAGGGGCGGAAATCTTCTCGCTGGTGGTGACCCGCGGCAACCATGCGGCAAATCCGCTTTATGCAGCCCTTGGAATGCGGCTCGTCGGACATTACCATTATAGACGCGTGCCACTCACGCGAAAGGCGGACAAGACATGACAAAAGACGAAAAGGCGCCCACGGCGCTTGACCTGCCGATGGTCGAGCCTCTGCCCGAGGCGACGCAGAAATATTTCGACATATGCGATGAAAAGCTGGGGCTGGTGCCGAATGTGCTCAAGGCCTATGCCTTTGACATCGACAAGCTCAACGCCTTTACCGGCATGTATAACGACCTCATGCTGGGCCCGTCCGGCCTGTCCAAGCTGGAGCGCGAGATGATCGCGGTGGCGGTCAGTTCCGTCAACCGCTGCTGGTATTGCCAGGTGGCGCATGGGGCGGCGGTGCGGGCGCTGTCGGGGCGGCCGGAACTGGGCGAGGCGATGGTGATGAACTATCGCGTGGCGGAGCTGACCCCGCGCGAACGCGCCATGCTGGATTTCGCGGTCAAGCTGACCGAGGCCAGCGCCACCATCGAGGAACCCGACCGCCAGGCCCTGCGCGATGTGGGGTTTTCCGACCGCGACATCTTTGACATTGCCAGCGTTGCCGGCTTTTTCAACATGACCAACCGGGTTGCCTCGGCCACCGGCATGGAGCCGAACCCGGAATATCACGCCCAGGCCCGTTGAGCCGGCGCGCGCGCATATATGCCGGCCTGATCGGCCTTGCCGGGCTTGTGGGGGCGGGCCTTCCCGCCGAGGCGGCCGGCAGCGGCCTGTCGCTGCCCGCGCCGGCCACGCGCACCTTTGACCAGGCCCGCGCGCTGCGGCCCTATGCGCTGACCATCGGGCCATGGCAGCAGGGAAAGATGGCAACGCTTGCGGTCAGCGGGGCGGTTTCGGTCGAGGCCTGGCGCCTTCCCGGCAAGGGGGGGGAGAGCGGTGCGCTCATGGAAATGCTGGCCCGGCAGTTGCGCGAGGCGGGCTTCGAGCCGCTTTTTCAATGCGCCGACGATCAGTGCGGCGGCTATGATTTCCGCTTTGCCCAGGAGGTGGTGGCCGAGCCCCTGATGCATGTGGACCTGGGCAATTTTCAGTACCTTGCCGCCCAGAAGCAGGGCGAGGCCGGCCCGGAATATGTGGCGCTTCTGGTCAGCGCCTCGCCCGGCGCGGGGTTCGTGCAGATCACCCGCATCCTGCCGGCAGATGCGGCGGCGTCCGACATCGCCACCGACACCGTGACCTCGACCATGACCGACCCGACAACCGCCGACGCGCCCCCCCCCGATGCCCCGGTCGGGGCGCAGCTGGAGAGGAAAGGCCATGCGGTGCTGTCGGATCTGGAATTTGAAACCGGCTCGTCCGACCTGGGCCCCGGCCCGTTTGCCAGCCTTGCCGAACTGGCCAGCTATCTGAGCGACCATCCCGAGCGCCGGGTGGCGCTGGTGGGCCATTCCGATGCCGAAGGCTCGCTTGAGGTCAATGTCACCCTGTCAAAGCGGCGCGCGGCCTCGGTACGCGACCGGCTGATCCGGGAATATGGCCTGTCGCCCGAGCAACTGACCGCCGAGGGGGTGGGGTTCCTGTCGCCGCTCGACAGCAACCTGACCGAGGACGGGCGCAGCCGCAACCGGCGGGTCGAAGCGGTGCTGATCTCGACCCGGTAAGGGATGGCAGCCCGCACCCTTACCTTACCTGCTATCCTGCACAGCCTTTGCCCCAAGCGCGGGCCTTGCGGCCTGTTACCAGCGGTCCGGCCCCTTGTCGGCGAAGGCATGCACCAGAAAGTCGATGAAGGCGCGGACTTTCGGCTGGGTAAAGCGGCCCGGCGGATAGATGGCATAGATGCCCTGACGATCCTTCGGCAGGTCGGGAATGGCGTCCTCGACCAGCCCCTGCTCCATCGCGTCGGCATAGAGGAAACTGGGCAGATAGGCGATGCCCAGCCCGGAAATGGCGGCATTGAGCAGCGATTGCCCGTCATTGACCGACAGCCAGCCGGCGGTGCGCACCTGACGCACTTCGCCCGAGGGGGCCGGGATCTTCCAGACATTGCCGGAAGCCTGGCTGGAATAATGCAGGAGCTTGTGCTCGTTCAGATCGTCGATCCGCATGGGGCGGCCGTATTTCTGAAAATAGGCAGGCGCGCCGACCATGCGCCGGGTGGTTTCGGTGATCTTGCGGGCGCGCAGCGAGCTGTCCTCGAGCTCGCCCACCCGGATCGCCAGGTCAAAGCCCTCGCTGATCAGTTCGACATAGCGGTTGTTGAGCACCATGTTGACCGAAATATCGGGAAATTCCTGCAGAAATTCGCCCAGCACCGGGCTGAGGTGATTGACCCCGAAATCGGTCGCCACCGAAATCCGCAGCAGCCCCGAGGGCGCCGACTGCATGGAGGTGACCAGCGCGTCGGCCTCGCCGGCATCGTTGAGCACCCGGCGCGCCCGGTCGTAATAGGCCAGGCCGATCTCGGTCGGGCTGACGCGGCGGGTGGTACGGTTGAGAAGCCGGGCGCCCAGCCGGGCCTCGAGCGACGACACATGCTTGGACACCGCGGATTTCGAGATTCCCATCTTCTTGGCAGCATCGGTAAATCCGCCCTGGTCCACCACCGTGGCAAAGGCTTCCATTTCGCTCAGTCGGTCCATGTCACTCTCTCTATCATTCGATCCCCTCGGCAAGGGGTATCGCCCGGAAATCGGGCAACAACATGGAGGCAACCGGACAATAAAGGGGTAATTCGGGGCTCTGTTCGCGGCAGGGAAACGCGCCGGCGCCGGGGTCAGGCGGCGATCGAGTACAGCTCGGACGGCTCCAGCACCAGCCCCAGCCCCAGCTTGAGACAGACCGCCAGCACCATCAGCGCCAGCAGCACCCGCAGGTGTTCGGCCTTGAGCAACAGCCCCAGCTTGGCGCCGATCTGGGCGCCGACCACCCCCGACAGGATCAGCGACAGCGCCAGCACCACGTCAACGGTCTGACTGTCGATAGCGTGCATGACCGTGGTAAAGGCGGCAACGAAGATGATCTGAAACAGCGATGTCCCGACCACCACCTTGGTCGGCATGCCCAGCACATAGATCATCGCCGGCACCATGATGAAGCCGCCGCCGACCCCCATGATCGCCGACAGAAAGCCCACCATCACGCCAACCCCCACCACCGGGATCGTCGAAATATAAAGCCGCGAGGTGGGAAAGCGCATCTTGAGCGGAAGCTCCTGCAGCCGCGAATGGTGGCGCCGGCGCTTTTTCGGCGGGCCGGACACCTTCGCGCGGCGCAGCGCGTTCAGGCTCTCGATCAGCATGAGCCCGCCGATCAGCCCCAGAAACACCACGTAAAACAGGTTCACCAGGAGATCGACCTGCCCCAGCCGGGTCAGCCAGGCAAACACCCTGAGCCCAAGCTGCGCCCCGATCAGCCCGCCGACCAGCAGCATGCCGCCCATCTTCAGGTCCACCGTCTTGCGCTTGAGATGCGCCAGCACCCCTGACACCGACGAAGCCACGATCTGATTGGCCCCGGTCGCCACTGCCACCGCCGGCGGGATGCCGATGAAAAACAGGAAAGGGGTCAGGATGAAGCCGCCGCCGACCCCGAACATGCCCGACAGGATGCCGACCATGCCGCCAAGCCCCAGCAACAGGAAAAGATTGACCGATACCTCGGCAATGGGAAGGTAGACCGTCATGACGCGTGCCCGGAAATGGAAATGAACGAGGCCCCCTTACGCCTGCACGGGCCAAAGGTCCAGTGCAAACCTCCGGCAGATTGCCGCAGCGCGGGGCTGATATTTCAGGAAAAAACCAGCGTTGCCGCGATCAGCCAGGCGGGAAGGGTCACACCGGACAACAGGGTTGATTGCGCAATCAGGGTGGCAACCAGGTTGCGATCCGCGCCGAAACCCGCCGCCAGAACATGCGCCGCCGACGCCGTGGGCAGGGCCGCAAACAGGACCAGCACCTGCGCAAAGGACGGGTCAGCCTTGGCAAGAATGCAGGCAGCAAAAGTCAGCGCCGGCAACACCAACAGCCGGATCGCCACCATCGCGCCGGCGAAAAGGTCGATCCGGGCCAGGGCGCGCCATTCCATGGTTGCGCCGATGGACAGCAGCGCGATGGGAATCGCCGCCTGGGCCAGCATCCTGACTGGCGCCAGCAGCGCGGCCGGCAAATTCAGCCCGCCCAGCCCCACCGCCACGCCGGCAAGCGAGGCCAACAGAAACGGGTTCAACCCCACGCGCCAAAGCGTTTGCCCCAGACCCAGCGCATTGCCGCGCGACAAGGCCGTGACCGCAAAGACATTGGCCACCGGAACCGCCAGACCGATCGAGACCGCCAATTGCGCCACATCGGCATGCGGCAAGGCGCCGATCGCCACAAAGGAAAGCGCTGTGTTGAAGCGCCACGCGGTTTGCCACGCCCCGGCAAAGTCAAGAAACCGGGGCGGCCCGGCGCGCCGCACCAGCCCGCCCAACATCAACCCGACCGCCATGATTGCCCAGACCGCCGGTCCGGTGCGGGCTATATCGCCAACGGCAATCGGGCGAGAGGAAGCGGCAATGAAGATCAGCGCCGGAAACAACAATTCGAAATTGAGCTTGTCCAGGCCGACCCACGCGCTCACCGGCAGCCGCCGCCGCACCAGCCCGCCCAGGCTGACGATGAGAAAACTTGGCAACAGGCCAAGAAGGACGGTTGCGATGATCATTTATCTGCGCACACTCCTAAAGCCCAAGCGCCAGCCTGGTTCCCTGCGCAATCGCCCGTTTTGCGTCCAGCTCTCCGGCAACGTCCGCGCCGCCGATCACATGCGGCGTGATGCCGGCGGCAATCAGCGCCTCGGCCAGGGCACGATTGGACACCTGCCCGGCGCAAAGCACCACCGTATCGGCCTCGATCAGCTCGGGCCTGGCGCGCTCCTTGCCATAGGAGACATGCAGCCCATCCGCGTCGATCCGCTCGTAATTGACGCCCGAGCGCATCTGCACCCCCTTCATCCTGAGCGCCGCCCGGTGGATCCAGCCGGTGGTCTTGCCCAGCCGCTTGCCGGGGCGCTCGCTCTTGCGCTGAAGCAGCGTGACCTGGCGCAGCGGCGGCGCCGGACGCGGGCCTTCCGGGGCCAGCCCGCCCGGCGTTTTCGCAGGGTCGCCCACCCCCCATTCATGCATCCATTCCAGCCGGTTGAGGGTCGGATGATCCGGCGTGGTCAGGAACTCGGCCACGTCGAAACCGATGCCGCCGGCGCCGATGATCGCCACCCGCTCGCCCACGTCGGCCCCGCCCGCCAGAACGTCGATATAGGACACCACGTTCGGCCCGTCCTGCCCCGGAATCTGCGGGTCGCGGGGGGTCACGCCGGTGGCTACCACCACCTCGTCAAACCCGCGCAAATCCTCGATGCCCACCTCGGCCCCCAGCTTCTGACGCACCCCGCGAAGCTCCAGCATGGTGCGGTACCAGGCCAGCAGACCCTCGAATTCCTCCTTGCCGGGGATGCGCCGGGCCAGGTCAAGCTGCCCGCCAATGGCCCCGGCCCGGTCGAACAGGGTGACCGCATGCCCCCGTTCTGCCGCGGTGATGGCAGTGGACAGCCCGGCCGGCCCCGCCCCCACCACGGCGATGCGTTTCGCCGCGCGGGCGGGCTCAAGCGGCATCTCGGTTTCGTGGCAGGCACGCGGATTGACCAGGCAGGTAGAGACCTTGCCGCTGAAGGTGTGGTCCAGGCAGGCCTGGTTGCAGGCGATGCAGGGCGCGATCTCGGCCGCCCGCCCCTCGGCCGCCTTGGCCACGAAATCGGCATCTGCCAGGAACGGCCGCGCCATCGACACCATGTCGGCCTGCCCGCCGGCCAGCACCGCCTCGGCCACCTCGGGCATGTTGATGCGATTTGACGCCACCACCGGGATATCCACCTTGCCCATCAGCCGCGCCGTCGCCCAGGCAAAGGCCGCCCGCGGCACGCTGGTGGCGATGGTGGGAATGCGCGCCTCGTGCCAGCCAATGCCGGAATTGAGGATCGTCGCGCCCGCCGCCTGCATCGCCTGGGCAAGCTGCACCACCTCGTCCTGGGTCGAGCCCTCGGGCACCAGGTCGATCACGCTGATCCGATAGATCACGATGAAATCCTCGCCCACCGCCGCCCGCACCGCGCGCATGACCTCGACCGGCAGGCGCATCCGGTTCTCGTAAGAGCCGCCCCAGCGGTCCTCGCGCCGGTTCACATGACGCACCAGGAACTGGTTGAGGAAATAGCCCTCCGATCCCATCACCTCGACCCCGTCATAGCCTGCCTCGCGCGCCCGCGCCGCGGCGGTGGCGAAATCGTCGATCTGCTTCTGGATGCCGGCCTCGTCCAGCGCCTTTGGCACAAAGGGCGAAATCGGGCTTTTCACCGCCGAGGCCGACACGCAATCCGGCCCATAGGCATAACGCCCCGCATGCAGGATCTGCATGGCAATCTTGCCGCCGGCCGCATGCACCCGCCGGGTCACCCGCCGGTGGTTGGCAATGTCCTCGGGCGTGAACAACCCGGCCGCACCGGGAAACACCCCCCCCTCGGCATTGGGCGCCATGCCGCCGGTCACGATCAGCCCGGCCCCGCCCCGCGCCCGCGCCGCATAGAATTCGGCCACCTGCTCCCAATTGCCGCGTTCCTCAAGCCCGGTATGCATCGAGCCCATCAGCACCCGGTTCTTCAGCGTGGTAAACCCCAGGTCCAGCGGGGCGAGCAGATGCGGATAATCGGTCATGCGGGCTCTCCTTTTGCGCCCAACCTGCGCCAAGCCGCCGGCCCTGTCACGCAAAACCCCGCGTCACCCGGCCCGGCCTTCTTCTGTTGACAAATATCCTCGGGGGG
>CAZPDV010000042.1:0-10682 GCA_964585355.1 uncultured Aliiroseovarius sp. | reverse complement strand
CGGCCATGTTTTCGTATTTCTGAAAGGCTCAGCTGGCCAGGGCGCGGGCGATGGCGTTTTGCTGTTGGATCAGGCGGGGCAGGTCCAGTGTGGTGAGGTGGAAATCGCGCACGATCTGGCGGCCCTCGACGAAAAGGTGGCGCACCTTGCGCGGGCCGGCCAAGAGCAGCGCGGCCTTGTCCCAGCTGCCGGCGGCCTCGATGCCGGAAGTGTCCCAGATGGCGATGTCGGCGCGTTTGCCGGGGGCGATCTGGCCGGTATCAGCGCGGCCCAGCACTTCGGCGCCGCCGCGGGTGGCAAGGAACAGGGCCTCGCGCGCGCTCATCCGGTCGGCGCCGTTTGCCACCCGTTGCAGCAGCATGGCCTGGCGGGCTTCCTCGATCAGATTGCCCGAATCGTTGGAGGCAGAGCCATCGACGCCAAGGCCCACTTTCACCCCCGCATCGCGCATGGCGCGCACCGGCGCGATGCCCGAGCCAAGGCGACAATTCGAACATGGGCAATGGGCGACCCCGGTTCCCGACCCGGCAAAAAGCGAAATTTCCGACCTGTCGAGCTTGACGCAATGGGCGTGCCAGACGTCATCGCCGGTCCAGCCCAGATCCTGGGCATACTGGCCGGGGCGGCATCCGAATTTTTCGAGGGAATAGGCGATGTCCTCGTCGTTTTCGGCCAGGTGGGTGTGCAGCATCACCCCCTTGTCGCGGGCCAGCAGGGCGGCGTCGCGCATCAGCTCGCGGCTGACCGAAAACGGTGAACAGGGGGCGACGCCGACCCGGATCATGGCGCCCTCGGCCGGGTCGTGGAAGCGGTCGATCACCCGGATCGTGTCGGCCAGGATGGCGGCCTCGTCCTCGACCAGATCATCGGGCGGCAGGCCGCCGGCGCTTTCGCCAATCGACATGGCGCCGCGGGTAGGGTGAAAGCGCAGGCCGATCTCGCGGGCGGCGTCGATGGTATCGTCAAGGCGGGCGCCATTGGGAAACAGATAGAGGTGGTCGGAGGTGAGGGTGCAGCCGGACAGGGCCAGCTCGGCCAGCCCGACCATGGTGGAGACGCGGATCTCCCGGGGCCCAAAACGCGCCCAGATCGGATAGAGCGCCTTGAGCCAGCCAAACAGCAGCGCGTCCTGGCCGCCGGGCACGGCGCGGGTCAGGGTCTGATAGAGGTGGTGGTGTGTGTTGACCAGGCCGGGGGTGACCACGCAGCCGCTGGCCTCGACCACGCAGCCGGGGCTGGTCAGCCCCTGCCCGATGGCGGCAATCACCCCGTCGCGCAGCAGGATATCGGCGCCGGCCAGCTCATGGCGGGCATCATTCATGGTCAGGATGTGGTCGGCATTGCGGATCAGGATTTCGGTCATGTCAGGGCTCGCCTCGGGCGCCCCCCTCAGAACCGGCGGCGCGGGGTGGAAAAGGGGCCGAGAACCGCCGCGCGCGGCGCAGTATCGCCCGGACCGGCGCGCCGATCAAGGGGCGCGCGACAGGATTTCCAGCGCCGCCGCATGCAGGGCCGGGGTGGCGGCGGCCAGGGCGCGGCCGCCGGCATGGGCCGGGCCGCCCTGCCAGTCGGTGACGATGCCGCCCGCGGCCTGGATCAGCGCGATCGGCGCCTGGATGTCATGCGGCTGCAAGCCGGCCTCGACCACCAGGTCCACATGCCCCGCCGCCAGCAGCGCATAGGCATAGCAATCCATGCCGAAGCGGGTGAGCTGCACCTGGGCGGAAAGCGCCTCAAAGGCGGCGCGCTCATCACGGCTGCCCACCTTGGGAAAGGTCGAGAACAGGGTGGCATCGGCCAGCCGGGTGACCGCGCTGGTGGCGAGCGGACGGTGGCCCTGGGGCCCGTCGCTCCAGGCCGCGCCGAAGCCGCCCAGGAAACGCTCGCCAATATAGGGCTGGTCGATCAGGCCCAGCGCCGGCCCCTCCGGCCCGCCCACCGCGATCAGCACCCCCCAGGTCGGGGTGCCCGAGACAAAGCCGCGGGTGCCGTCGATCGGGTCCAGCACCCAGGTCAGGCCCGAACTGCCGGGGCTGGCGCCCAGCTCTTCGCCCAGGATGGCATCCTCCGGGCGGGCACGGGCGAGGATGGCGCGCATGGCGGCCTCGGCCTCGCGGTCGGCGATGGTTACCGGGTCATAGCCACCGCCGTGCTTCTTGTTGTCGGCGCGCAGGCCGGGGGCGCGAAAATGCGGCAGGATCGCCGCCCGCGCCGCATCGGCAAGCGCATTGGCGACGCGGATCAGGTCCTCGGCGGCGGTGCCGGCGGGGATGGTGGCGGTTCGCGGTGTGGTTGCAGGCATGCGGGCCCTCCTGCCCTGGCGTCAGCACGTTTCACGGTCATGGCGAGGCACAGCATGAATTTGAGGCGCCCGCAACACCGAAAGGTGGCGGGCGCATGCCGGGCCGCTTGCGCGCGCGCCGGGCGAAACAGGTGTGGCTTGACGCGACCGGCTGGCGCCGCGCCCTCAGGCCGCGTCCGAGAGCACCCGGGCCAGTTCGAAAAGCTGGCGGCGCTGGTTTTCCGGGATCGCGTAATAGGAGCGCACCAGTTCAAGCGCCTCGCGGTCGGCAAGGAGGTCGCTGGGCAGGGCGCTGTCGCTGCTGGCCTTGCCACCTTCGAGCCCTTCGAAAAAGAAGCTGACCGGCACGCCCAGCGCGTCGGAAATGTCCCAGAGCCGCGAGGCGGAAACCCGGTTCATCCCGGTTTCGTATTTCTGAATCTGCTGAAACTTGATGCCGACATGCTCGGCCAGCTGCTGTTGGGTCATGCCAACCATCCAGCGGCGATGACGAATGCGCTTTCCTACATGGACATCTACCGGGTGTTTCATGACAACTCCTGACTTTACCTTCTGTGCCATGAAAACCACAGGCGGGGCCACAACCTCAACCTGTCTTTTTGGTCAGGCTCTACCAATTATTGTTAACCTAGAAAAAACAAAGGCTTATTCTAACAACTTGCGGCTTGGAACGGCTTCGGGCCATCCGCGAACAGCAATCCGCTTCTCGCGCTATACGTGTTTTGCAGCTTTTTTGCAAAACGCGAATCCTGAAATATTGGTTAAAATGACCTTTTGGTCAGAATCAGCATGGACTTTGCCGCGATCCGGTGGTTCCCTACCATGAAACTACCGCACAGGGAACAAAGCGGGAGGGGAGATGCGCGCCTATCAGATCACGTCGCTGGAGCAGCCGGGGGCGCTGCGCGACGTGCCGGCGCCGGATTCCGAAAACGGCCCCGGCCCCGGCGAGGTGGTGCTGGATATCGCCGCCTGTGGCCTGAATTTCGCCGACCTGCTGCTGGCGCGCGGGCAGTATCAGGAGCGCCCCGCCCTGCCCTTCACCCTGGGCATGGAGCCCGCCGGCACCGTCATTGCCGCCGGCCCGGACGTGGATTTGCGGCCGGGGCAGCGGGTCATGGCCTTTGCCCCGCATGGCGGCCTGGCCGAGCGGGGGATTTTCCGCGCCGAGGCCTGCACCCCGATCCCCGACGCCATGCCGTTCACCGATGCCGCCGCCTTTCAGGTGGGGTTTGGCACCGCGCATGTGGCGCTGGCGCATCGGGCGCGGCTGCGCGACGGCGAGACGCTTCTGGTGCTGGGGGCGGCGGGCGGCGTCGGGATCAGCGCCGTCGCCATCGGCAAGCTGATGGGGGCGCGGGTGATTGCCTGCGCCCGCGGCGAGGGCAAGCTGGCGATTTGCCGGGCCGCCGGCGCCGATCATGTGATCGACAGCGGCAGCGCCGATCTGCGCGCCGAGGTCAGGGCGCTGGGCGGGGCGGATGTGGTGTTCGACCCGGTGGGCGGCGACCAGTTCACCGCCGCGCTGCGCGCCTGCCGGCCCGAGGCCCGCCTGATCGTGGTCGGCTTTGCCAGTGGCGAGGTGCCGCAAATTCCCGCCAATATCCTGCTGGTCAAGAATGTCTCGGTGCTGGGCTATTACTGGGGCGGCTACCTGACATTTCGGCCCGAGATCCTGACCGACAGCCTGCGCCAGTTGCTGACATGGTACGCGCAGGGCCGGCTCAGGCCGCATGTGAGCCAGGTGCTGCCGCTGGCCCGCGCCGCAGAGGCCTATGACCTGCTCAGAAGCCGCGCCTCGACCGGCAAGGTGGTGGTCTCGATCACCGCCGGCTGAAGGGCGCAGCAGCCCGGCCGCATTTGCCGATCTTCGCGCGCCTACAGGTCGCCATAGGCCTGCCGCACCAGCGTCAGCAGCGCCTCGGCCGCCGGCCCGCGGCAGGTATCGGCGGCATAGAGGTTGATCCGCACCATGCCCAGATCGGGCAGCGCGCCGCCATGGGCGATGCGTTCCATCTGCGGCGGTTCGGTGCCCTCGATCATGGTGTGCAGCGCCAGATCGGCGCTGACCGAGGCCTCGATGGTGCGGCTGGAGGCGCTCTCGACCGCCATTTCCCAGGGGATGCCGGCCTGATCCAGCGCCGCCTGGGCCCGCTTGCGAAAGATGCTCTCATATTCAAAGGCCAGCCGCAGCGGCCGCATCCGCCAGGCCGAGCCCCCCGGCGCGCCGAGCCAGATCAGCGGCTGCTCGGTCAGGGTTTCGCCGCCCTCGCCCGGCTGCCACTCGGTGGTCAGGATCGCGTCGCACTGCCCGCGGGCAAACATCTTGTGCAGCTCGATGGTATAGGAGGAGACCAGGTTGACCTTGACCCGCGGAAATTCCGCATGCAGCAGCCGCAGCACCTTGGGAATCGCCGGATAGACCACATCCCCCGGCACGCCCAGCACGATCTCGCCCTCATAGGCATGGTCGGTCAGCCGCTCATACACCTCGTCATTGAGGTGCAGTATCCGCCGGGCATAGCCCAGCAGCTGCTCGCCATCGGCGGTCAGGCTGACCCCGCGCCCGGAGCGGTCGAACAGCGCCCGGCCCAGATTGGCCTCGAGCCGCTTGAGCTGCATCGACACCGCCGATTGGGTCAGGTTGAGCAGGCCGGCGGCGCGCGTCACCCCGCCGGCTTCGGCCACGGTGGCAAAGCTGCGCAGGGCGGTCATGTCAAGGTTCCGAGGCATCACGCTTCCTTATATATTACCGAACAAACATTCGTTTTGCTTATGCAGCACGCCGCCCTATACATCAAGAAGATTGATTGAAACAACGCGAATCATCGCATGAAAGGATATGCCATGACCGTCACCGCCATCCATACCCCCCGCCTTGCCCGCAGCCAGCCGCGGCTGCCGCTGGGCGCCCGGATCCTGCGTACCATGGGGCTGGCCCGTGAGCGCCGGGCGCTTGCCGGGCTGGAGCCGCATCTGCTGACCGATATCGGCCTGAGCCACGCCGAGGCCCAGCGCGAAGCGCGCCGGCCGGTCTGGGACGCACCGGCCCATTGGCGCCAGCGTCGATAATGCGGCCAGGCCGGCAAGCTTTCTCTTGAAATGCGCCTCGAACGCCCCAATATAGGGTATGAGCGCGCCCTCGAAAGGGGGCGCTGACAATCGGGATGTGCCGGAATGATCCGGCCTGCAAGGAGGCATAGATGGCTCAATATCAAACGGTCCGCACGACGGCTGGCGTAGGCGCCAATATCGACGCGGGTCTGCGTGCACATATGAACAAGGTCTACGGCACCATGTCCGTGGGGCTGTTGGTGACCGCGCTTCTGGCTTGGGCGATCTCCGGTCTGACGATCACCACCGACCCGGCCCAGGCGGTGCTGGCCATGCCGAACGGGACTTTCCTCAATGGCTTCGGCAAGGCGATCTACCTGTCGCCGCTGAAATGGGTGATCATGCTTGCACCGCTGGCGATGGTGTTCGGCTTTGGCGTGGCCGCGCAGAAGATGTCGGCGGCGGCGTTGCAGCTTTACTTCTATGGCTTTGCCGCGCTGATGGGGCTGTCGCTGAGCTCGATCTTCCTGGTCTATACCGGCTTTTCCATCGCCCAGACCTTCCTGATCACCTCGATCGCCTTTGCCGGGCTCAGCCTTTATGGCTATACCACCAAGCGCGACATTTCCGGCTGGGGCGCGTTCCTGATCATGGGGGTGATCGGCCTGATCGTGGCGTCGATCGTCAACATCTTCCTGCAATCGCCGGCGATCATGTTCGCGATTTCGGCGCTGGGGGTGCTGATCTTTGCCGGGCTTACCGCCTATGACACCCAGAAGATCAAGACCGATTACATCCAGCACGCCCAGGCGATGGACAGCGAATGGCTTGGCAAATCCGCCATTCTCGGGGCGCTGAACCTGTATCTGGACTTCATCAACCTGTTCCTCTATCTGCTGCAGTTTTTCGGCAACCGGGACTGAGCAGCCCGAACAGGCAGCAAATGACGAAAGGCCGGTCAGCTTGACCGGCCTTTTTTCCGTCCATATCATCCGATGCCATTCATGTTTGGGTTGTTTTCGGGTGGAGGCGCGTATGAAACGAGTATTTTACCTGCTGGCAGTGGGGCTTGGCCTGACCCTGGTCACCGCCGCCACTGCCCGTGCCGAGATCTGTGACCTGCGTCTTACCCTCCGCTATCCTCCCGATCCGGCCGATCACCTGGTCAGCGCCGCCTATCGCGAGTGCACGAATGAATGGAGCGGCCGCTTGCGGCGCTCGGGCGTTACCGCACGAATCATGGCGGAAACCGCCCTGGCGCCCCCGCCCGACTTCGTATCCGAGGTTCAGCTTGGGCTGGAACTGGCCGATGCCGCCCTGATCAAGCTGGGCAGGAGGGCGCAAGTCGGCCGCCGGATCAATGTCATCCTGGCCAGTGAGAACCTGCCGGGCAGCCCCGACGTCGATGCCTATGCCACACTTTTGGGTGGTATCTGCTATCTGGTGATCCTGCCGAGCGCAATCGAGAATTTGGAGCCCGGCGCCACCGCCTTCGTCATGGCGCATGAACTGTTTCACTGCGTGCAGCATGCCACCTTCCCCACTCTCATGAGGGACGCCACTGCTCGCGGCAATCTCTGGTGGGTAGAAGGCTCGGCCCATTGGTTTGCCCATATGGCGCAACCCGATCATGTGGTGGAAACCTATTCGAAATCCGCCAACAGGTTCGAGCGCGAATCCGGGCGCAGGCCGCTGCGGGAATTTCATTATCCCCTGTGGCCATTCTTTGCCTGGTATGCTCAGGAGAGGGGCAATGCCCGGGCGGTGATGGAGTTTCTGCGCACCCTGCCCAGGGGCGCGCACACGGATGAAACCATTGCAGGGCTGCTGGAACCGGCCGAGTGGCAGAAATTTGCCAGGGATTATTCGGCCTATCAGATCAGGGTCTCGCACCGGGTTCCGGTTGACCCGCGCCCGCGCAGGAACCTGCCTGAAACCCGGATCGCGCTGCCCGATGCCGGCGATGAGCAGACATATTCCTTCAACCGGCGCCTTGCGGCGCTGGACCGCTACAAGATCGTGCTCGGCCCCGGAGACTGGGAGTTGTCGAGCGATGCGGCCGATCCGATGTTCCTGAGCGAATATGGCCCATCGGGGGATCCCGGCCCCGACTGGCAGGAGATCAGCCAGGCCGCCGGGGCCCTGTCGCTGAGCGTCGATTGCGAGGACGAAAAATCCTTCGCCCTGGTCGGGTTGGGGACCCGGCGGGATATTGGCCGCTTTGTCCTGACCGCCCGCAAGCTGGGGGATACCTGCAGACTGAGTTGCAGCGCCCCGCCCCCTGGCCACGACATGTGCCTCAATGGCCTGTGGCGGGAAACGTCGCTGGTGGTGCCCGACCTGGCCAAGGATGCAATCAGCCGGGGCCTGGCACGGGCCCGTGTCGAGGATGTCCAGATAAATTTCCCGCCGCCGGTGGTCACCTTCTTTCCCGACACCAATACCGCCACGGTGGATGTCACCGGCTCTGGCGAATGGTCGAGAGGGGGCTATACCAACAGGATCGAATTCACCCTTGGCCGGGGCGATGCGACCTGGGCCACCTCCGGGAACAAGCTTCTGATCTGCCCGAAAACCTTGACCATGCGGGGCACGATGACCCTGTCCGGCGGGGGGCGCTCGGACAGCGTGCCACTGAGGCGCGACATGCGACTGGACAGCTACAGCCCCGATGGCATCGTCTTTGAATATACCTGCAACGGCTCGACCGTTACCCTGCGCAATACCGAGCGCGATATTGACGGACGCCTGGAGCGATAGGGCGGCGCGGCGCGCCAGGCCGGTTGCTCCGCGCATATGAAAAGGCCGCGCCCGGCGGGCACGGCCTCGATCGCGGCAAAAGGCAGATGCTACTTGATCTTGCCTTCCTTGTACTCGACGTGCTTGCGCACCACCGGGTCATATTTGCGCACCACCATCTTTTCGGTCATGGTGCGGGCATTCTTCTTGGTCACGTAGAAATGCCCGGTGCCCGCGGTCGAGTTCAGGCGGATCTTGATGGTTGTCGGTTTGGCCATGGTACCAGCTCCTCATCGGGCGCGGTGCGGCCCGGGTCTATGCTTGAAGCCCGCCTTTTAACGCCCATGTCCGGCGAGTCAACCGCTATTCGTGCGAATGCGGGCCAGGATCAGGCTTTGCCCGATGGCCGCGACCGCCGACAGGGCAAAGACCGGCCACAGCGCGCCGGTGGCGGCGATCAGCCCGCCGGCCAGCGGCATCAGGAAGGCCGGCGCGGTGATGGCGTTGAAATAGCCCGACCAGGCCGGGCGGCTTTCCTCGGGCGAGATCTCCATGAGAAAGCCGATCACCGCGATGGTCAGCCCGTTGGCCAGCGCCCCCAGCGCAAGGAACAGCCCCACGAACAGCGCCAGCGGCGCCCCCGAGGCCAGGCCCAGCACCATCAGCGGCGGCAGCACCCGGCCCAGCGCGATGGCGCGCAACAGGCTGACCTTGCCCAGCTGGTCGCCCCACCAGCCCCAGAGCGGGTTGGACAGCAGCGCCCCCGCCGTCTGCGCCCCCAGGAGCAGCGCCACCCGCTCCAGCGGCACCCCTGCCCCGGAGGCCGCCACCACATAGAACGGCGCCGCCATCAGCACCGCGCCGCCGCACCATTGGGCAAAGACGAAGGCGCGAAAGCGGGGATCGGTGCGAAACACCCTGACCCCCTCGCGCAGATAGGCGAAAAACGAGGGCCTGGCCGGCGTCGCGGTGGCCGCCGGGGCGGGCTCGCCCATCGCCGTGAACACGCCTGAGGACAGGAACATCAGCCCGCTCGCCATGGCGATCACCGCGGCATAGGACAGCGGAAACGGCAGGCTGGTCACGATCCGGTCAGCCAGCGCCGCCACCCCCAGCGCCAGCACGCCGCCGCCGAAAAACCGGGTGGCCAGCAGCCGCGAGCGCAGGTTCGAGGGCACGGCGCGGGCGACGATATCGTTATAGGGCACGCCGACGATGCCCGAGACAAAGGCATAGGTGACCCAGAGCGCCATCACCGCGGCGCTGAGCCACGGGCGCGGCCAGTCGGCGCCCGCCCACAGCACCGCCGCCATCGCCGCCATGGCGGTGGCCCGCCCGAAGGCGCCGATCACGTAATAGCGCATGGACGAGCCCGCGCGCTGGGCCAGGAAACCGACGATGAGCTGCGGCACCAGCCAGCCAAAGCGCAGGATCGCGGTGACCGAGCCCACCAGGACCGAGGAGCCCGAAAGCTGCCAGACCAGGGCCGACATGATGGTGCCGCTGTCCACCGCGGCAGAGCCCGCCTGAAACGCCACCCCCGCGCCGGCCACGTTCCAGAACCGGCGCCGGTGCGGTGGCGCGCTCATGCCCCCGCGCCCCCGGCCCAGTCCGCCGGGTTCACATAAAGGCCGAACCAGAGCGACCACAGGCCCAGCAGGATGAACACGACCCCGATCACCCGGCCGGAATTGCGAAACAGGCTGCCGATGCGGGCAAGCCCGCCGGTGAGCCCCGGCAGCGCCACGAACAGCGCCAGCGGCAACGACAGGAACAGCCCGAACAGCGCCATTTGCACAAAGCCCAGCACCACCGCGCCGCTGCCGGCGGCCAGCCCCAACAGCGCGAACAGGATCGGCGCCGCGCAGGCCGGTACGTTGAGCCCGAAAGCCGCGCCCAGCAGCCAGGGGCTGGTGGCCCGTCGCCAGGCGGCAGGCGCCAGGTGCAGGCGCTGTTTCAGCCGCCCGGCATGGCCGGTCAGAAAGGCCAGCCCGACAGCCAGGTAGAGGCTGCCAAAGACCAGCCACAGCCCGGTCTGGGCCGAGATCAGCCGGCTGCCCAGAAACGCCGCCGCCGCGCCAAACAGCCCCGCCACCAGCGCCCGCACCAGCACGAACACCGCCACCGCCCGCCATTTCCCCCCCGGCGCCCGCGCCTTTTGGGTGTCGAGAAACAGCAGGTGGCCGCCGATGGAGCAGGGCTCGACAAAGCCCAGCAGGCCAAGGCCGGCGGGCAGCAGCAGGTTGGCAAATGACATCTCCATGCCAGCCGGCTAAACCTTCCTGTTGGGGGATGGTCAAGTCACGAAAGCGCGCGGATGGCCTGTAAGCCGGATTTTGTCCGGGGGTTTCCCCCCTGGATGACCATTCCTCTGGGACGCCTGTTGCCAGGCGCCTCAAGCTGCCAACCCGGACCGCGCGGGCAAGACACCCATCAGCGGCCCCTATTTGGCATTGCTCCCGGTGGGGCTTGCCATGCCACCCCTGTTGCCAGGGGCGCGGTGCGCTCTTGCCGCACCGTTTCACCTTTGCCCCGAACGCACGCGGCGCCGGGGTAGTCTGTTTTCTGTGGCGCTTTCCCTCGGGTT
>CAZPDV010000041.1:0-10685 GCA_964585355.1 uncultured Aliiroseovarius sp. | reverse complement strand
CCATCGTCGCCCTGCTGCCGTTTCGCGCCATCGTGAACCGGATGTTGGCCCGGCCCGCCGAAAACCTTTGACAAATTCACCAAACGTGCCACCTTTGAGGTATCGTCAACCAGAAGAAAGGAGGTGTCCATGTCGAGAGATGCAATGGAGCGAGGTGCCGGGACAATCTAGGCCGCAGCCGTCGGGGCAGCCCCCGGCAGGCACGCGGGCCGGGCTGACAGAAGTCTAACCGGCCCCACCTCCAAAATTCTCGAAGGGCCACCCGAAGCGGTGGCCCTTTTCGATGGGCGGCAGGCGGCGAAGGTGTTTGAACCGGGCCAAAGAGCCGGTAAAAGGGCCCATGATCCGCGTCACCGAAGATATCATCCTGCAGGATTGGGAGTTGTCCGAAAGCTTCAGCCGCGCCTCGGGGCCGGGCGGGCAGAACGTGAACAAGGTGGCGACTGCGGTGGAACTGCGGTTCGAGGCAGCGCGCTCGCCGGCGCTGAGCCCGGCGGTAAAAGCGCGGCTGCGGCGCATTGCCGGGCGACGCTGGACCAGGGAAGGCGCGATCGTCATAAGGGTCGAGGAGACGCGCAGCCAGGCGCGCAACCGCGAGATCGCCCAGGAGCGGCTGGCCGAGATGGTCCGCCGGGCGCTGGTGGCGCCCAAGCGGCGGGTGCCGACGCGGCCGGGGCCAGGCGCAAAACGGCGGCGGATGGATGCAAAGACCCGGCGCGGACAGATCAAGGCCCTGCGCGGCCGGGTAAAAGGGGAAGAATGATGGCGGGAAACCAGGAATTGCTGGCACGGCGCGCGCGGCTTTTCGGCCCGAACGTGCCCACCTTTTACCGCGAGCCGGTGCATCTGGTGCGCGGCGAGGGCGCGCGGCTGTGGGATGCGGACGGGCGCGAATATATCGACGCCTACAACAATGTCGCGCATGTGGGCCATGCCCATCCCAGGGTGGTCGAGGCGATTGCCCGGCAGGCCGCCACGCTCAACACCCACAGCCGCTATCTGCACGAGGCGGTGCTGGATTATGGCGAGCGGCTGGTGGCCAGCATGGGCGGCGGGCTGGAGACGCTGTTGATGGTCTGCACCGGCTCCGAGGCAAACGACGCCGCCCTGCGCATGGCGCGGGCGGTTACCGGCAAGTGCGGTTTCATCGCCACCGACAGCACCTATCACGGCAATACCGCGCTGGTCAGCCAGCTGAATGCGCGCAAGCCCCCGATCGGCGGCTATGGCCAGAACGTCAAGCTGGTGCCGGCGCCCGATGCGGTGAAGGACGGGCGCGAATTTGCCCGGCACGTGACCCGCGCCATCGACAGTTTCGAGGAAGAGGGCTATGGCTTTGCCGCGCTGATCCTTGACCCGTTTTTTGCCAATGAGGGCTTTCCGACGCTGGAGCCGGATTTCCTGGCGCCGGTGATGCAGGCGGTGCAGCGCGCCCGGGGCCTGGTCATTGCTGATGAGGTTCAGCCCGGCTTCGGCCGGCTGGGTAGCCATTTCTGGGGGTTTCAGCGGGCCGGGATCAGCCCCGATATTGTCACCATGGGCAAGCCGATGGGCAATGGCCACCCGGTCGCCGCGGTGGTGGCGCGCGCCCCGGTCATGGCCGCCTTTCGCGAGGCGTTCGGCTATTTCAACACGTTCGGCGGCAACCCGGTTTCGGCAGTGGCGGCGGCGGCGGTGCTCGATGTGCTCGAGGAAGAGGGGCTGCAGGAAAACGCGCGCCTGGTGGGGGCGCGCCTGCTGGCGGGGTTGCGGGCGCTGGACCACCCACGCATTGCCGAGGTGCGCGGCGCCGGCTTCTTTGTGGGCGCCGAGATCGGCGGCGATGCGCCGGGCGCCTTTGCCACCGAGGTGGTTGACCGGATGCGCGAGGCCGGGGTGCTCATGGGGCTGACCGGGCGGCATGGCAACGTCCTGAAAATCCGCCCGCCCATGTGCCTGAGCAGCGATCAGGCGGATGACCTGCTTGAGCGGCTGGCCGGGGTTCTGGCCGACATGCCCGCATGACGCCGGCGCTCCAGGTGGCGCTGACGGCGTTCGAGGCCGAGGAGCCGCGCTTTGTTTCGCATAGCGAAAACGAGGTGCATGAGGTCCGGCACCGAGGGCGGCGGGCGGCGCTGCGGCTGCACCGGCCCGGCTATCAGGAGCGCGACGAGATCTGGTCTGAATTGTGGTGGATGCGGGCGCTGGCCCAGGCCGGCCTGCCGGTGCCCGAGGCGTTGCCGACCCCGGACGGCGCGCTGATCGTCGATCTGCCGGGGGGGCAGCGGGCCAGCATGGTGGGCTGGGTCGAGGGCGGGCCGATCACCGATGCAATGGCGGATGCGGCGGTGTTCCACCGGATCGGCGCCCTGCTGGCGCGGTTGCACGAGGCAACCGATGCGCTGGCGCTTCCGGCCCGGTTTCGCCGCCATGCCTGGGATGCCGAGGGGTTGATCGGGGCGGCTCCGCTCTGGGGCCGGTTCTGGGAAAACCCGGCGCTTGCCCCGGATGAGCGGCGCACCATCCTGGCCGCCCGCGCCCGGCTGCGGGCCGCGCTTGATGCCTACCGCGCCGATGGCGGCGATTTCGGCCTGATCCATGCCGACCCGATCCGGGGCAATGTTCTGGTGGAGGGCGAACGGGTGACGCTGATCGACTTTGACGATGCCGGCTTCGGCTTTCGCGCCTATGACCTGGCGGTGCTGATGACCCAGAACGAACATTTGCCCAATGCCGATGCGCTTTTGCGTGCGGCGATTGCCGGCTATCGCAGCGTGCGGCCTTTTTCCCGGCGTTCCGAGGCGCTTTTGCCGGGGCTGATACTGGCGCGCCGGCTGGCCTCGGCGGGCTGGATCGTGCCGCGCTCGCAGGAGGGAGACCCGCGCCGGCGGTATTTTGCCGAGCGCGCGCTTGAGGCCGCCGAGCGCTATCTGGCCGGGCTCAGACGATAACCTCGATTTCCGGCTGTTCGCCAACCCCGAAGACCCGCTTGTAACGGGCAATTTCCTCTGCCGGCCCCATGGCCTTTTTCGGGTTGTCCGACAGCTTGACCGTCGGCCTGCCATTGGCCGCCACCGCCTTGCAGACCAGCGAGAAAGGCGCCAGCGCATCGCCCTTGACCAGGCCGCGAAAGTCGTTGGTCAGAAGCGTGCCCCAGCCGAAGCTGACCTTGACCCGCCCGGCAAACTGCTTGTGCAGGGCGATGATGCTGTCCACGTCCAGCCCGTCGGAAAAGATCACCAGCTTTTCGCGCGGATCCTCGCCGCGCGATTTCCACCAGTCGATCGCCATTTCGGCGCCGGCGGCGGGGTCGCCGGAATCGATGCGGATGCCGGTCCAGCCTGCCAGCCAGTCGGGCGCATTTTCCAGAAACCCGCTGCTGCCATAGGTGTCGGGCAGGATGATGCGCAGGTTGCCGTCATGCTCTTCGTGCCAATCCGCCAGCACCCGATAGGGGGCGGCGCGCAACGCGGCATCGTCGCGGGCAAGGGCGGCGTAAACCATGGGCAACTCATGCGCATTGGTGCCGATCGCCTCGAGGTCGCGGTTCTTGGCGATCAGGCAGTTGGAGGTGCCGACGAAGGACTGGCCCAGCCCCTCGCCCATGGCCTGTACGCACCAGTCCTGCCACAGGAAGGAATGGCGCCGCCGGGTGCCGAAATCGGCGATCCGCAGGCCGTCAAGCCGGCGCAGCTTTTCGATCTTTTCCCAAAGCCGGGTCATGGCGCGGGCATAGAGCACCTGCAACTCGAACCGCCCCATGTCGCGCAGCACCGCGCGCGAGCGCAGTTCCATCAGCACCGCCAGCGCCGGAATTTCCCACAGCATGACCTCGGGCCAGGCGCCCTCGAAGGTCAGTTCGTACTGGTCACCCACCCGCTCCAGGTGATAGGGCGGCAGGCGCAGCGCCTCGAACCACTCCATGAAGTCCGGGCGGAACATCTGGCGCTTGCCATAGAAGGTGTTGCCGCGCAGCCAGGTGCTTTCGCCCCGGCTGAGCGACAGCGTGCGGATATGGTCAAGCTGCTCGCGCAGTTCGCCCTCGTCGATCAGCCGCGCCAGCGGCACGTTTTGCGAACGGTTGATCAGGCTGAAGGTCACCTGCACGTCGGGCTTGTTGCGCAGCACCGACTGGCACATCAGCAGCTTGTAGAAATCGGTGTCGATCAGCGAGCGCACGATCGGGTCGATTTTCCAGTGGTGGTTATAGACGCGGGTGGCGATATCGACCATTTCAGGCGTCCTTGAGGTGGATGCCGGCGGCGGCCATGTCGTCAAGCGCCGATCTGAGCGATCCGTCAAGGTCGATCGCCCGACAGGCATCCAGGCGCACGCTCACCTCGAAACCCAGCCTGGCCGCATCCAGCGCCGAATAAGCCACGCAAAAATCAGTGGCCAGCCCCACCAGCATCAGCTTCTCGGCCCCACGGCTGCGCAGATAGCCCTCAAGCCCGGTCGGCGTGGTGCGGTCGTTCTCGAAAAACGCCGAATAGCTGTCGATCTGCGGGTTCATGCCCTTGCGGATGATGACATCGGCAGGGTCGGTGTTCAGATCGGGGTGAAAGGCGGCGCCGGGGCTGCCCTGCACGCAATGGTCGGGCCAGAGCACCTGCGGCCCATAGGGCATTTCGATCAGCGAAAAGGCCTCGCGCCCCGGATGCGACGAGGCAAACGAGGAATGCCCCGCCGGGTGCCAGTCCTGGGTAAAGACCCGCAGCGAATAGTCGGCCAGCATGGCGTTGATCGGCGCCACCACCGCGTCGCCATCCTCGACCGCCAAAGCGCCGCCGGGGCAGAAGTCATTTTGCACGTCGATAACGATCAGGGCGGTGTTGTCCATGGCGGGCCTCGGTGGTTGGTCAGTTGGTTCTGAGCGTGATGCGCCTGTTACCACGGATCAGGTCGATGCGCCACCAGCCGCGATGCCCCCTGGCGAGAGAGGCGACCCTGGCTGGGTCGGTCACGGCCACGCCATCGACCGCCAGGATCACGTCGCCAACCGCAAGCCCGGTGCGCCCGATCCGGCGCGGCCCTTCCACCACCACCACGCCCTGCACCTGCGGGCTCAAGCCTAGGCGACGGGTCAGATCGGAGGTGAGCGGGGCCAGGGTCAGGCCCTGAAACGGACCAGGATCGGCGATCTGCACCACCCCGGCCGCCGCCGCACCCTCCGGGCGCGGCACCAGTGCCACCGGCGCGCTGCGCTGGGCCCCGTCATGCAGCCATGTGGCGGTGACGGTGCCCCCCAGCGGCTGGGTCGCCAGGCGAAAGGCAAGTTCGGCCGCGGCATTGACCGGCTGACCACCCAGCGCGATCAGCACGTCGCCCGGCTCAAGCCCGGCATCGGCAAAGGGGCTCTTTTCGGCCAGCGCACGCACCAGCACGCCGCGCGGGCGATCGAAGCCAAGCGCCTCGGCCATGTCGGCATCCACCTCCTGCACATCAAGCCCGGCCCATGGGCGCACAAAGTGGTCATGGCCGGCGCGCGCCTGCGCCACCACCTGGCGCACCAGATTGGCGGGGATGGCGAAGCCCAGCCCGACCGAGCCACCGCTTCGGGTCACGATCAGGGTGTTGATCCCGATCAGCCGCCCGGCCATGTCCACCAGCGCGCCGCCGGAATTGCCGGGGTTGATGGGCGCGTCGGTCTGGATGAAATAGCGGCCGGTGGTCAGGGCATTTGCCCCCCGCCCGGTGCGCGCCAGCCCCGAGATGATGCCCGACGACACGGTTTGCCCGACGCCGAACGGGTTGCCGATGGCAAGCACCAGGTCGCCCACCGCGAGGGCGTCGGAATCGCCGATCTCGATGGCCGGAAGGCTGGCCTCATCGGCGCCCTGCAGGCGGATGATCGCCAGGTCCGCCTCCTGGTCGGCCAGCACCACCTGCCCATCAAATTCACGCCGGTCGGCCAGCACCACGCGAATCTCGGTCGCCCGGCGCACCACGTGATAGTTGGTCACCACCAGCCCACCCTTGACGATCACGCCCGAACCCAGCGCGTTCTGGACCTGCGGGCGGGCGGTCAGGCCGCGGAAAAACTCGGAAAAGAAAGGGTCATTGGCAAAGGGGCTGACCTGTTCGGTCATGTAGGTGGCATAGATGTTGACCACGGCGGGGGCGGTGCGCTCGACCACCGGGGCGAAGGTGAGCTGAATCTGCGCCGCGCTTTGCGGCACCATCTGGGTTTGCTGCGCCAGCATCGGCTGTGCCAGCAGGGCGAAAAGAAATGCAAGCAGCGGGGTCAGGGCGCGGGTCTTCATGGGCTTGGCTCCTTCTGCCCTTCGATGTGGTCAAGCCCGGTCGCTTGTCAAGGCATGCGGACTTGCACCGCGCGCCCCGCGGCGCTACCACCCGGCGCATGTATCACATCGCCGCGCTCTATCACTTCACCCGTTTTGCCGACCCGGACGCCTTGCGGGCACCGCTTTTGCGCCTGGCCGAGGCCGAGGGCGTCACCGGTTCGCTGCTGATTGCCGGCGAGGGGATCAACGGCACCATTGCCGGGCCGCGCGCGGGCATTGACGCGGTGCTGGCGCATATTCGCGCGTTACCGGGTTGCGCCGATCTTTCCTGGAAGGAGGCGACCGCACGCGTGCAGCCCTTTGGCCGCATGAAGGTGCGCCTCAAGCGCGAGATCGTCACCATGGGCGTGCCCGACGTGGACCCGCGCGCCGCGGTTGGCCATTATGTGGCGCCCGAGGACTGGAATGACCTGATCGGCGCCGAGGACGTGGTGGTGATCGACACCCGCAACGATTACGAGGTTGCGATCGGCAGTTTCGAGGGCGCGATCGACCCCGGCACGGCCAGCTTTCGCGAATTTCCGGCCTGGTGGGAGGCCAACCGTCACCGCTTTCACAACAAGCGGGTGGCGATGTTCTGCACCGGTGGCATCCGCTGTGAGAAATCCACCAGTTATCTGCTGAGCCAGGGGGTCGAGGAAGTGTTTCATCTCAAGGGCGGCATCCTGCAATATCTTGAGGATATTCCGCCCGAGCAAAGCAAATGGCACGGTGCATGCTTTGTTTTTGACGGGCGGGTTTCGGTGGGCCACGGGCTGCGCCAAGGCCCGCACGAATTGTGCCACGCCTGCCGTCGGCCGATCCTGCCCGAGGACCGCAATCGCCCGGAATTCGAACAGGGCGTCTCCTGCCACCAGTGCATCGACCAATATGACGATGCCCGCCGCGCCCGCTTTCGTGAGCGCCAGCGTCAGATCGCCCTGGCAAAGGCGCGGGGCGCGCGGCATCTGGGGCGACGCGTCTAGGGCAATGAGCATTCAGCCATTATTGGAATCGCCGCTGGCCTTGCGCAGGGCGGCAGGGCCAGGGGTGTTTCCCGGCGCAAAATCATCCAGGACCGTCACGCGCCGGCTGTCCGGCTTGATCCACTGGTCGATGATCGCCTGAACCTCCGCATCGTCCGCAATCGCGATGGCGGCGCGCAGGTCGACCAGCATCTCCTGCAACGCATCATGGGAAAGGCAGCCTTCCTGGGCGCGCAGGATCTTGGGATGCGGGGTCGTCAGCATGTCGGACCCGATCAGCAGTTCTTCGTGCAGCTTTTCGCCTGCGCGCAGGCCCATCTCGACAATCTCGATATCGCCGTCGGGGTTTTCGCTGTCGCGAATCGTGTAGCCGGCATTGCGGATCATCTGGCGGGCCAGTTTCAGGATCGGGACCGGCTTGCCCATGTCCAGCACGAAGACCTCGCCGCCGCGGGCGAAAGTGCCCGCCAGCAGCACCAGCGATACCGCTTCGGAGATGGTCATGAAATAGCGGGTGGCGCGTCTGTGGGTGAGCGTCACCGGGCCGCCGGCATTGATCTGTTCCTGAAACAGCGGCAGGACCGACCCGGACGAGCCCAGCACATTGCCGAAGCGGACCATGGAAAAGCGGGTCTTGTCGGTGCGCGCGGCCATGTCCTGAACAACCATCTCGGCCATGCGTTTCGAGGCCCCCATGGCGCTGGTCGGGCGCACGGCCTTGTCGCTCGAGACCAGAATGAAGCGCTCCACCCCCGCCTCCAGCGCCGCCTGGGCCACGGTTTGCGTGCCCAGCACGTTGTTTTTCAGCCCGCTTGTCACATTGCTCTGCACCATCGGCAGATGCTTGTAGGCGGCGGTGTGCAGCACCACGTCGATTCGCTGTTGCCGCATGATCCGGTGCATCAGGCCGGCATCGGTGACCGAGCCCAGCACCGGCACGATCTCGCAGCCTGTCTTGAGCGCCTGCAATTCACGGTTGATATTGTAAAGCGCCAGTTCCGAGTGATCGAGCAGCAGCAGGCGCTCTGGCGCGGTGTTGAGCAATTGGCGGCACAGCTCGGTGCCGATCGAACCGCCGGCCCCGGTGACCAGCACCCGGCGCCCGCGATAGGCGCCGTTGACTTCCGGCAGGCGCTCGCTGAACGCATCGCGGCCCAGAAGCGCATTGACGCCGCCCGGCAGGGCCCGGTCGGTGACCTTGCCCTCGACCAGCAACTCCGCGAAAGAGGGCACCGAATGCACTTCGCAGCCGGCGTCGCGCAGGCGTTGCGAAATGACCGCGCGGGTGGCCGGATTGGCCGATGGCATGGCCAGTACCACGCGGCTCACCCCCTCCTCCGCGATCAGCTTTGCGATTCGGGTTGGCCCGAAAACCCGCAAACCACCAATGGTCAGCCCCTGAAGGTTCGGATTGTCATCGACAAAAGCCACCGGCACGAAGGCATGGTCGGTCTTGAGCGCGGCGGCCAGTTGTTGCCCGGTCTGCCCGGCACCATAGACCAGCACCCGCATGCGATGGCGGTGCCTGGAATAAAGCCGGATCAGGAACCAGCGCAGGACCAGCCGCGCGCCGATCGAAAGGATGGCATAGCTCATGGACAAGACGACAAAAGTCTGCTCCGGCACCCGGCCGCCGAGCAGCATGTTGACCAGCGCGCCGATCACGCCAAGCGCCACGGCGATGGTGGCGCTTTCCAGCATGCCCTGCAATTCATAGGCATTGAGCTTGTTGCGATGCAGACCGAACCCGATGGTCAGCAGGATGGTCGCGGGCATCAGGACAAGCGGGAAACGCAGGGCCTGAACCACCTCGGCGCCGCTGGGAAAGGCGCCTTCCGCAAGGGCCCATGCACCGAAAAACGCCAGCCAGATGATCACCGAATCCAGAAACAGCAATATCCGGCTTTTCTGTTTGCGCGTCAGGGATAACGCAAGGTCATGGAGCATTTCACCATCCTGTCCAAACATCCTGACGACCCCAGCGCCAGATGCCTCAAGACACTTATCCGATACCCTTGGTTAAAAGCGCGTAAAGCAAACAACAGATTCCGCTCAGAACGACCGTTTGACGCTTGTTCGCCGGCTGCTGGCAGCACTTTTGTGCACATGGCGGAACCTGCGGCCGATGCCGGTGGCAACGATCAGCCTGAGGTCGCTGCAAAGGTTGCGGTCAGCGGCATAGATCAGGTCAAGCCGGGCCTTGCGCGGAATGCAGCGGCGGATATAGACCTGCTCGGTTTCTTCGGCGGTGGAGCAGGCGGCCAGAAGCCGCTCTTCGGTCCGGTGATAGACCAGCGTCGCAAGCCCGGTAAGCCCCGGCCGGCTGCGCAGGACCTTGCCGTAAACCTCTGGAAACATTTCCACATATCGCGGCAGAGGCGGCCGTGGGCCGACAAAGGACATGTCGCCCTTGAGGATGTTCCACAGCTGCGGCAGCTCATCCAGCCGGGTCCGGCGCAGGAACCGGCCGGTCCGGGTGATCCGCCGGCTCTTGTCGCCGCCGGTAACGCCTGCATCGGCGCGGTCCGGCACCATGGAGCGAAACTTCCACAGGCGAAAATTCCGGCCCGGCGCCCTGGCCCGGAGGCTGCCATGAAGAACCGGGCGCCCGTCCAGCACCAGGATCAGCCCGGCAATGAGCAGCATGACCGGCGCCAGCACAACCGCAAGCAGCGCCGCAAGGACGATATCGAAGAGGCGTTTGGGCGCGGTCATGGGAGGGTTTCCAGCGCCTGCAGCGCGGCAATCGCCGGGCCTGGCGCGCTGCTCTGGTCCAGGTCTGCCCCAAGGAAGCGGCGCAAAAGGGTGGTGTCCAGTTCGACCCGCTGGGTCGCGGTTGCCGGGGCGGGGCGCCAGACGACCTCTGCCCCGGCCGTTCGCACCAGGTCGGCCATTGCCAGCGCGCGGCGGCCCGCCACGTTCAGCACCGGCGGCAGGGTGGCGGGCGGACAGGTGACGAGCGCCTGCAGGACCCGGCCAAGGTCGCCGGCGGTCAGATATGAGCGCGCGGGACCGCCGCCATCGGCAAACCGGTCCAGGGTCACCGGCCCGCCCGATTTCAAAGCGGCAAAGAGGCTGTCGGCGCCGACGACATTGGCAAGGCGCAGCGCGGATATGCGCGGGCGCGGGCCGGGTCTGGCGGCCCAATCTTTCATGGCGTGCTCCATGTCGCGCTTGGATTTTCCGTAAGGTCCGGGCGGCACCGGCAAGGGGATATCCTCGGTCAGCCGTCCGTCCTGAACGGGGCCATAGACCGCCGCCGACGAGGCCAGAAACAGGCGCTCGGCCCCGAGTGTTCGGGCGATCTCACCGGCCAGGAGCGCCAGCCGGGTGTTCTCGGAGCACACACGAGGCGCGCCGGGCGTTACCCCCCAAAGCGCGACCACCGCGGCAACGCGCGGCAGGTCAGCAAGGGCATCGCCTTCCTGCCAGCGCA
>CAZPDV010000040.1:0-10889 GCA_964585355.1 uncultured Aliiroseovarius sp. | reverse complement strand
TTTCCTGAAATACTCCGGGGGTCGGGGGGCTGGCCCCCCGCCGCTTTCCGCCTTGCGGCCGGTCAGGGGCGGGCTTGCCTGTACCGGCGGGACATGCGCCGACTCCAATCAAACGCCACAGGCGCTATTCCCGGGCGCGCAGAACCTCGGCCGGACGGGTCATCAGGCTTTTCCAGGTAAAGCCCAGGCTGGCAATCAGCGTCACCGCCACCCCGCCCAGCACGATGGCCAGCGCCGAAAGCGGCGCAAAGCTGAAATCCTGTTTCATCACGAAATGCATCACTGACCAGGCCCCCAAAGCTCCGGCCGCCACCGCCACCGCCCCGGCGGCAAAGCCCGCGAAAATCGTGCGCAGCGCGAAGCTGGCCAGGATGCCGCCGCGGGTGGCGCCCAGGGTCTTCAAAAGCGCCGCCTCATAGTTTCGCCGATTCTGGTCGGCGGCGGCGGCACCGATCAACACCACCAGCCCGGTCACCAGCGTCACCAGCGCGCTATAGGTGATCGCCGCCGCGATCGACCCCATGATCACACTGATCCGCGACAGCGCATCGCGCACCGAAATCACCGTCAGGTTCGGATACATGTCGCTCAGCTCGCGCATCAGCGCCGCCTCGCCCGCCTGGCTGGCATAGATCGAGGCCAGGATGGTATGCGGCGCCCCCTTGAGCGCGGCCGGATCCATGGCCAGCACAAAGCCCATGGCAGCCCCGGAAAAATCCACCTTGCGCAGCGACGTGATGGTGCCGGTGATATCTCGGCCCAGGATGTTGACGGTCAGCGTATCGCCAAGGCTCAGCCCCATCTCCGCCGCCTCGTCAGCGGCAAAGGAAATTTGCGGCGGGCCGGTATAGTCTGGCGGCCACCATTTGCCCGCAACCAGGCGGCTGCGCGGCGGCAGGGTATCGGAATAGGTAACGCCGCGGTCGCCGCGCAGGACCCAGTGATCGCCCGCCACCTCGCGGGCCGGGCGCCCGTTTATTTTTGTGATCACACCACGCAGCATCGGCGCATCCTCGATCCGGCGCAGCTCTGGGTCCGCCGCGACCCGGGCACGAATCGCCTCGATCTGGTCGGGCTGAATGTTGATCACGAACAGGGCCGGCGCGATCTCGGGCAATTCGCGCTCGATCGCGCCGCGCAGGTTGTTGTCGATCTGACCGATACTGGCCAACACCGACAGGCCAAGCCCCAGGGACAGCATGGTTGCGGTGAGCCCGCCCCCCCTGCTGCCCAGGGCCGCCAGCGCCATGCGCAGGGCCGGGCGGCCGTGGCCGAAGCGACCATGGGCCAGCGCGCGGGCCACCAGGCGCACGATCAGCGCGGTCAGGCCCAGCATCAGCGCCGCCCCGGCAAAGCCGACCCCTGCCCCCAGCACCAGCCGGACCGATCCGGTGCGCCAGATCGCCAGCGCGATCAATGCTGCCACCAGAAGCCCGGTCACCACAAGGCCGACCGGGCCGGGCCAGCCGCGCAGCCCGGTGGCGGATTCCCGAAACAGGGCGGCCGGCCCGATCCGGCGCAGCCGCGCCAACGGCCACAGGGTGAAAATCGCCGCCGCCAGCGCGCCATACGCCGCCGCTTCCGCCAGCGGCACCAGATGCGGCGTGAAATCGGCGGGGACCGGCAATGCCCGGCTGATCACCGGCCCCAGCGCCCATGGCAGGGCACCGCCCAGCACCACCCCAAGCCCGATGCCAAGCGCCGTCAACACCGCGATTTCCAAGGCATATATCTGAAATATCACCCCCTTGCCCGCGCCGAGCGTTTTCAGAACCGCGATGGTTTCGGTCTTTTCCTCAAGATAGCTGCGCACGGCGGACGAGACCCCTACCCCGCCCACCGCCAGCCCGGCCAGCCCGACCAGGATCAGAAACGACGACAACCGGTCAACAAACATGCGCAAACCCGGCGCGGCATTGCGCTGATCGTGCCAGCGCGCCCCGCCAATGGCGGCATCGGTGGCTTTGGAAAGCGCATCCAGATCGGTCCCCGGCGCCAATTTCAAGCGATATTCGCTGCTGAACAGGCTGCCGGGGCCGACAAGGTTTGACCCGCCAAGGTCGGCCAGGCGCACAAGGCTGCGCGGGCCAAGGGCAAAGCCGCCACCGGCATTGTCGGGCTCGGCCACAAGCGCGGCCATCAGGCGAAACGGCTGCCCGCCCAGCCGCACCACCTCCCCCGGTTCAAGCCCCAGACGCGCGATCAGATCCGGGTGCATGACCACGCCAGGCACCCCCTCGGCCCCTGCCAGGGCCTGGGCCAGCGGCATCGGCGGGTCAAGCACCGGCGCGCCGTAAAGCGGCCAGGCCTCATCCACCGCCTTGACTTCGGTCAGGGCACGCGCCCCGGTTTCGGTCAGGACCATGGAGCGAAACTCGGCAATTTCCGAAACTTCCAGGGCATGCGCCTCAAGCCACTGGCGTTCAGCCGCCGTGGCAAAACGATAGCTCAGCTCCACCGCCGCATCGCCGCCCAGCAGGCTCGCCCCCTCACGCGCCAGACCGGCGCGCACCCCCTCGCGCACGCTTCCGATCGCGGCAATCGCGGCGACGCCCAGCACCAGGCAGGCCAGAAACACCCGAAAGCCGCGCAGGCCGCCACGCAGTTCGCGCCGGGCAAGGCGGCTGGCCAGGGCGAGGCTCATGCGGTGGCCTCTTGCAGGCGCCCATCCACCAGCCGCAGCACCCGGTCACAGCGCCCGGCCAGGGCCGGATCATGGGTGACCAGCACCATGGTGGTGGCGTGCCGCGCCGACAGGTCGAACATCAGATCCATGATCACCCCTCCGGTGGCGCTGTCGAGGTTGCCGGTGGGTTCATCCGCCAGCAACAGGGCCGGCCGGGGCGCAATGGCGCGGGCCAGGGCCACGCGCTGCTGCTCGCCCCCCGACAATTCGGCCGGATAATGGCCGGCCCGCGCCGCCAGCCCCACCGCCTCAAGCTCTTCCCGCGCGCGGGCAAAGGCGTCGCCGTGGCCGGCAATCTCAAGGGGGGTTGCAACATTTTCCAGCGCGGTCATGGTGGGAATCAGGTGAAACGACTGGAACACCACCCCCACCCGGTCGCGGCGAAAGCGCGCCAGCTGGTCCTCGTTCATGGCAGCCAGCGCCTGGCCCAGCACCGTGACCTGCCCGGAAGTGGCGCGCTCCAGCCCGCCCATGAGCATGAGGAGAGAAGACTTGCCCGACCCCGAAGGCCCCGTCAGCCCGAGCCGCTCGCCCGGCGCCACGCTGAGCGTGACATCCTTGAGGATATCGACCCGCCCGACATTGCCGGTCAGGCTGAGACAGGCCTGCTCGAGGCTCAAGATCGGTTGCTGCATGCGGCGCCCTTTCCGGTTGCTGGCCCTGCATACATATGGCGGATGGCTCCGGGTTTCCATGGCGGCGGCGCTACTTGCCTGTGCCACCGCCCCGGCAGTGGCCGAAAAGGTGCTGCTTGCCTTCGGGGACAGCCTGACCCAGGGCTATGGCCTGCCGCCGGAAATGGGGTTGGTGCCGCAATTACAGGCATGGCTGCAGGCGCATGGGGCAGAGGTGCGGGTGATCAATGGCGGGGTTTCGGGCGACACCACCGCAGGCGGCGCCGCGCGCATTGCCTGGAGCCTGACCGAGGAGGTGGACGCGGTGATGGTCGAGCTGGGCGGCAACGACATGCTGCGCGGGCTTGATCCGGCGGCGGCGCGGGCCAATCTGGCCGCCATTCTGGACACGATCACCGGGCGCGACCTGCCGGTTCTGTTGATCGGCCTGCCGGGGCCCGAAAATTTCGGCCCCGAATACAAGGCCGCCTTTGACGCGCTTTACCGGGATCTGGCGGCGCAATACGGGGTTGCGCTGATCCCGGATTTCATGGCGGCCCTGCGCGACGCCGCCCCCCCGGACGAGGTTCTGCGCACCTATATGCAGGGCGACGCCACCCATCCCAATGCCAAGGGCGTGGCGCTGATCGTGGAGCGGCTGGGGCCGGCCGTGCTGAAGCTTCTGGAACTGGCGAAATAGCGGCGCCATCACTCCTCGGGGGGCGCATCGTCCCAGCGGTCCGACAGGATGCGGTTGGCATCCCCCTCGGGGTCGTCATACTGGTTCGTGCGCAGGGTCCACAGAAACAGCCCCAGCCCGAACACCCCCAGAAACAGCGAGATCGGGATCAGATAGATCAGCACGTTCATCCGCGTTTTTCCCATACCAGCCGGAGCGAATTGAGCGACACGGTGATCGACGAGGCCGACATGGCCAGTGCCGCCATCAGCGGGGTTGCAAAACCCGCCAGGGCCACCGGGATCGCCACCGCGTTATAGGCCGCGGCAATGGCGAAGTTCTGCTTGATCCGGCGGGTGGCCTGACCGGCCAGGACAACCACCTCGGCCAGCGGCGCAAGCGAGCCGCCCAGAAGCACCATGTCCGAAACCACGCGGGTGGCTTCCAGCGCCGAGGCGGGCGAGATCGAGACATGCGCCGCCGCCAGCGCCGCAGTATCGTTGAGCCCGTCCCCCACCATCAGCACCTTTTGCCCGGCCTCGGCCAGGGCGCGCACCGCCTCGGCCTTGCCCTCGGGCAGAATACCGGCGCGCCAGTCCTTTATGCCAAGCTCTTGCGCAATCGCGGCCACGGCGCCGGGGGCGTCGCCCGACAGCAGGGTGACGCCCAGCCCCTGCGCCTGCAACGCGGCAACCGCCTCCGCCGCGCCGGGGCGCAGGGCGTCGGCAAAGGTAAACGCGATGGTCTCGCCCTCGACCGCCAGATAGGTGGCTGTGCGGTCGGTCACCGGGGCACCAACCCATTCGGCGCGGCCAAGCCGCACCTCCTTGCCCTTCCAGCGGGCGGAAATGCCATGGCCGGGATGCTCGGAAACATCGCTGATTTCGGCCGGGGTCACGCCCGCCGCACGGGTGGCCCTGGCCAGAGCCTGGCCCAGCGGGTGGGCGGTGCTCTCCGCCAATGCCAGCGCCAGCGCCCGCTTCTCGGCGGCGATGTCGTCAAGATTGTCCAGGCGCGGGCTGCCTTCGGTCAGGGTGCCGGTCTTGTCAAACACCACATGGGTCACTTCCGCCAGCCGTTCGATCGCGGTGGCGCTTTTCAGCAACATGCCCATTTTATAGAGCCGCCCGGAGGCCGCCGTGGTCACCGCCGGCACCGCCAGGCCCAGCGCGCAGGGGCAGGTAATGATCAGGACCGACACGGCAATGCCGATGGCAAGGCGCAGGTCGCCAGCAGAGTGCCACAGCCAGAACAGCCCCGCCGCCAGCGCCAGCAGATGCACCAGCGGCGCATAGATCTGCGCCGCCTTGTCGGCCAGCGAGGTATACCGGTTGCGGGCATTTTCCGACAACGCCACAAGTTCGGCCAGCCGGTGCAGGGTGGTGTCGCCACCGGCTGCGGTGACGCGCACCACCAGCGGGCCGGTCAGATTGACCTCGCCGGCATTGACCCGGGTTTCGGGGCCGGCAAAGACCGGATCGCTTTCACCGGTAATCAGCGCCCGGTCAAGCTCGCTCTCCCCCGTCACGATCACCCCGTCCACCGGCACCCGCGCGCCGGGCACCACCCGCACCCGGTCGCCAGGCAACAGCTCGCCCACCGGCACGGTTTCCTCGCCCGCATCGGTGATCCGGGTCGCCCGCGGCACTTCCAGCGCTGCCAGTTCCTCGGCCGCCGAGCGGGCGATGGAGCGGGTGCGATGGTCAAGATAGCGCCCGGCCAGCAGGAAGAAGGTCAGGCTGAGCGCCGCGTCGAAATAGGCATGTTCGCCCGACTGGGTGGTTTCATAGACCGACAGCCCCGCTGCCAGCAGGATCGCCAGAGAAATCGGCACATCCATGTTGAGCCGCCCGACCCTGAGCGCCGACCAGGCCGAGCGGAAGAAAACCTGCCCGGAAAAGGCAATGGCCGGCAGGGCGATAACCGCGGAAATCCAGTGGAACATGTCGCGGGTCGCATCCGCCGCCCCGGCCCAGACCGCGATCGACAACAACATGACATTCATCATGGCAAAGCCGGCCACGCCCAGCCGCATCAGCAGGTCGCGACCGCGCACATCCAGCCCCTGTGTGGTGATCTGCGCCGGGTCCAGCTCATAGGCCTCATACCCGATCGAGGTCAGGTAATCGGCCAGCGCCTGCGGCTCGGTCCCCGGATCGGCGTCAATGGTGGCGCGTTTCAGGGTCAGGTTGACCCGCGCTTGGCGCACGCCGGGCTGGCGCGACAGGCCCGCCTCGACCCCGGCAATGCAGGCCGCGCAATATATGTGCGGCAGCGACAGGATGATGCGCACCGGCTCCAGGCCATTACCCTTGTAGGCGGGGCCGGCGGTCTCCTCGGCCAGGGGCGCCGCGATGCAGGCCGGGCATGCAGATACCGGCGCGGCCATGGTTACTGCTCCGAAATATAAAGCGTCAGCCGCTGTTGAAACAGCGTGCCGTTCGCCGCATGCGCCTTGAGGCGCAGATACCACTTGCCCGGCCGCAGCGGGTCGATCGGCGCCAGATAATAGCCCTGGGGTGTCCGCTCAAAGATCAGGTCCTGATCCTCCTGACGCTCGGTCGGGCGGCCAATCGTGGCGTCGATCGCCGCGATATCCTCGGCCGGGATAAAGCTGCCGTCGTCTCCGGTGATATCGAGCCGGACAAATTCCGGCCCTTCAAGCCCGGCCACCACCGTCCAGCCCAGCGCCAGCTGCGCCGCCCGGTTGCGGTTGAATTGCTGGCTGGCGATATAGCCGTTTTCCACCTCAAGGCCGGAAAAGGTCTTGACCGCCTTGTAGGCCATGAAAAAGTTGACGGCGATGATCACGGCAAAAAAGCCGACCGTGATCAGCAGCATGTGGCGGCCAGTGAACTCCCAGCCGTCACCGCTGCCGTCTTCGGACGTGTCGCGCGCCTGCGATCGTGCCATCTCAGCGCCCTTTCCCGTTGAATACCGCATCCTTGTAAGCCCGCTCTCCGCTTACGCCATCGGTGACCCAGATCCGCACCTCGGTCCGGTCCGACGTGGCCTCGGGGCTGCCCGGCGGCGCGATCAGGTAGAGGCGCTGTTTATACTCGGAATCCGCCGGCGCCACAACCGAGACGCCATCCTCGCCCTCAAGCTGAATCTGCAGGTCTGACCCTTTGGACAGCGAGAAGTAGAACGGCCGGTCATCGCCGTTCTTGTTGCGAATCCCCACGTCATAGGTGTTGCGCACCGACCCATCCGACAGCACCACATAGGTCGGATTGCGGATCGGCCGCACGGTCAGATCAATATCGGGCCGGACGAACAGCGCCACCAGCAGGCCGAGACCCACTGCCGACCACAGGGTGAAATACAGGATCGTGCGCGGCCGGAAGATGTGCTTGGTGATCGGCAGATGTTCCTTGCCGGCCCGCTCCAGCGGTTCGTCCTTGAGCGCGATATAGCCGATCAGGCCACGCGGCTTGCCAACCTTGTCCATCATGTCGTCGCAGGCGTCGATACACAGGCCGCAGGTGATACATTCCAGTTGCTGACCATCACGGATATCAATGCCCATGGGGCAGACATTGACGCAGGCGCGGCAGTCGATGCAATCGCCCAGCCCCTCGCGGTTCTTGCCCTTGCCGCGCGGCTCGCCCCGCCATTCGCGGTACCCGATGGTAATGGTATCCTCATCCATCATCGCCGCCTGGATACGTGGCCACGGACAGGCATAAATGCAGATCTGCTCGCGCGCGATGCCGCCGAAAAAGAAGGTCGTGGCGGTAAGCAGAGCCATGGTCAGATAGGCAATCGGATGCGCCTGCCCGGTCACCAGATCCTTCAGCAGGGTCGGGGCATCGGCAAAATAGAAGATCCACGCCCCGCCGGTTGCCAGCCCGATCATCAGCCAGACGATCCACTTGGTCGCACGCAGGCGGATCTTTCGGGCATTCCATTCCGAATTCCACAGGCGGATGCGCGCATTGCGATCCCCTTCGATCCAGCGCTCGGTGGTGATGAACAGGTCGGTCCATACCGTTTGCGGACAGGCATAACCGCACCAGACCCGACCCAGAGCCGAGGTGAACAGGAACAGGCCCAGCCCCGCCATGATCAGAAGCCCGGCGATGAAATAGAATTCATGCGGCCAGATTTCGATCCAGAAGAAAAAGAAGCGGCGATTGGCCAGGTCGATCAGGACCGCCTGATCAGGCAGATTGGGCCCCCGGTCCCAACGGATCCACGGGGTAATATAATAGATGCCCAGAGCGACCACCATGATGGCCCATTTCAGCGTCCGGAACTTGCCGTGCACGCGGCGGGGAAATACCGGCTCGCGTGCTTCGTAAAGCTTGCCGGAAAAATTTTCATCGTTGGGCATGGTCGGTCCGATCCTGTGTTTCGCGTTGCGCCCGCTATAAGGGGCACAGGTTGAGCAATCCTTGACGTGGATCAACTCGTTTATCTGACAATTTGCATATGCGCCCGCGGTCGGGGAAATTCACCGCGACAAACCGGCGCGCCCCTGGAGCCGACCTTACGCAAAAGGCGGGTCCGGTCCACCGGCCCCGCCCCTTCGATAAATGTGGCACCGACCCCGGAGAAACGCGCGAACAGGATCAAGGGTCGGTGCCGGCCGGGGAGTGAGGCCCCGGTTCTCGGTCCGCTGGCCGGCTTATTCGCCGCCGCCCAGCTGGTGTACATAGGCCGTCACCGCAGCAATCTGGCTGGGCGACAGTTTGGCGTTCCAGTTCGGCATCACGCCGCCACGCCCGCCGGTGATGGTCCTGGCGATGGTGTCGCGGTCGGAGCCATAGAGCCAGATGGCATCGGTCAGGTTCGGCGCGCCGAGATCGCGGTTGCCGGTGGCATCGTCGCCGTGACAGGCGGCGCAGTTGTCCTCGAACACGGTCTTGCCGGTCTCGACCAACGCCGGGTCGCTCTCGCCTCCGGCAAGGCTCACCACATACTCGATGACCGCGTTGAGCTCGTCCTCTTCCAGGATGTCGCCCCATGCCGGCATGTCGCCGGTGCGGGTATCTTCGTCAGCAGTCGAGCGGATACCATGCGTTACCGTGGTCTGGATGGTTTCGATATCGCCGCCCCAGAGCCAGTCATTGTCCAGCAGGTTCGGATAGCCCGGCCCACCTGCCGCGCCAGAACCGTGGCACTGAGAGCAGAAGGTGGCAAAGGTCGCCCGGCCATACTGGATGGCGTAGTTCTTGAGTGCAGGGTCGCTGTCGAGAGTGGTAAGGTCCACCGATGCCAGCTTGGCGTTCAGATCCGCGTTCATCTCGTTGAACTTTTCGATTTCCCTGGCCACATCGCCCCGGGTTGACCAATGCAGAAGGCCCGGCGTCGCGCCCTCTTTCGATATCGGCCAGGCCGGGTAGAGGATGGTATACCCGATCGCCCAGATGATGGTGGCATAGAAGGTCCACACCCACCAGCGCGGCATCGGGTTGTTGTACTCCTGAATGCCGTCCCACTCATGGCCAGTGGTCTCGACTTCTTTTTTCTTCTTGGTGGTCGGTCGCTTAGCCATTTTTCTGACCCTCCTTGGACGTGGTGGCGGGGACATCGCCCTCGCCGGCGGGTTTGTCTTCGTGACGGAACGGGATGTTTACCGTGTCGGCATAAGCCGCGGTGGAACCGGGCCGGAACGCCCAGATCACCACACCGATGAAAAAACCGAACATCCCCAGCATGAACCAGCTGTCCGCCAATGCGCGCAGGAAATTGTAATGTTCCATGACCCTCCTCCTAGCGGCTGGCGTCGGGGATGAAGGTCGAGAAATCGACCAGCGTACCCAACATCTGCAGATAGGCGATCAGCGCGTCCATTTCCGAAATGCCCGGCTCGCCGTCAAAGTTGCGCACCTGGGCCTTGGGATAGCGGGCCAGCAGGCCATCCGAATCGCTGTCCGGGTCGGCCTGTGCCTGGAAATCGGCCACCGCATTGTCCAGCATTTCGTCGGTATAGGGCACACCGACCGCGCGGTTGGTTTCCATCACGTCGCGGATATATTTGCCGTCGATCATCCGGTCCTTGAGGAAGGCGTATTTCGGCATGATCGATTCCGGCACCACCGCCTGCGGATCGGTCAGGTGATCCACATGCCACTCATCCGAATAGCGGCCACCAACACGGGCCAGGTCAGGGCCGGTCCGCTTCGACCCCCACTGAAACGGGTGGTCATACTGGCTTTCGGCCGCGAGGCTGTAATGGCCATACCGCTCCACCTCGTCGCGCATCGGGCGGATCATCTGGCTATGGCAGACATAGCAGCCCTCGCGGATATAGATGTTGCGTCCGGCCAGCTCCAGCGGCGAGTAGGGGCGCATGCCCTCCACGTCCTCGATGGTATTCTGCAGCCAGAACAGCGGCGCGATCTCGACGATACCCCCGACCGTGACAACCAGCAGGCTGAGCACCATCAGAAGCGTCGCGTTCTTCTCGATAACAGAGTGTTTGTCCAGAATTGCCATGTCTCCGGCCCTCCTTATTCAGCCGGAGCCGCCACGGGAGCTTCGGCCTTGGCCGGAGCGCGCGTAACGGTCATCCAGAAGTTGTACGCCATGATCACCGCACCGGTCAGGTACATGATCCCGCCAATCCCGCGCACCACGAGCATCGGGTGCTTGGCGGCAACGGTGTCGGCAAACGAGTTCACCAGGAAGCCCTGCGCATCGACTTCGCGCCACATCAGGCCTTCCATGATGCCGGTCACCCACATCGAGGCGGCATAGAGCACGATGCCGATGGTGGCGAGCCAGAAGTGCCAGCTGACCAGGCGCAGGCTGTAGAGCTCCTTCTTGTGCCACAGGCGCGGGAACAGGAAGTAGAGCGCGCCAAAGGTGATCATGCCGTTCCAGCCCAGCGCGCCGGAATGCACGTGGCCGATGGTCCAGTCGGTGTAGTGGCTGAGCGAGTTCACCGCCCGGATCGACATCA